>JAQWCB010000011.1 GCA_028707375.1 Bacilli bacterium
GCTTTTTCTATTTGTATTATCCTTTGCATATCGTTCTATTATATTATTTATCATTATGGCTTTTGTAATGGTGCATATTTATTGCACAAGCGATATTACTCAAATATACTTAATACGTAGGCTATATAAATAGCCAAATTAAAAAGGAGAAATATTATGTCAAAAGAAATACAATCAGTGGAAGAATTCGATACTTTGTTAGCCGAAGGTGGGAAAATTGTCGTTGACTTTTTTGCTACTTGGTGCGGACCTTGTAAAATGATGGGACGAGTGATTGAAGATGTGGAAAATGATTATCCCGATGTCAATTTTGTCAAAGTTGATGTCGATCAATTACCGGCTATCGCTCAAAGATATGGCGTATACTCCATTCCACAAATCAATTTGTTCTTGAATGGAACCGAAGCCAATAAGTTAATTGGTTCAAGACCCGCCAGCGCTTTTAAAGCCGAATTAGATAAAGCCTTTAACTAAAAAATTGAAGCAAATTGACTTGGGATTAAAATAGATATTTAAAGAATTTCAAATTAAACATCTATCTCCCAAGTTTTTTTATGCGTTGATTCAAACTTAATCAATTAGGGGATATTTTATATATTGTTAAGAAACATTTGTCTTGAGCAAGCAAGATAAAAGTGATTTACTAGTCACTTTATTGATTCGCAAAATTTTTTTAATTAAAAACTCTTGAAATTACTACATATTTATGTCATTATATCTAAGCGCTGGATCAGTGGTGTAGCGGTTAACATGCCTCCCTGTCACGGAGGAGATCGTGGGTTCGATCCCCATCTGATCCGCCACACAACTTCAATCGATGCAGGCGTAGTTCAGTGGTAGAACTTCAGCCTTCCAAGCTGATCACGCGGGTTCGATTCCCGTCGCCTGCTCCATCTAAATGTTAATGGTGATAGAAATTCTATCGCCTTTTTTCTTTAACTAAATATATGTATTTTCATCATGACATATATTATTTTGATAATCTCTCATTTCATATTTGATTGAATCATATGCACTAAGAAAATTATAGTAAATTATGGAAACGTTCTTTTGTATTTATCTTGAAATTTTCAATTATTTTTTTAAAAAAAACATATGGATAAATGGAAACCTGGAACTAATTAAAAATGAACCACTCAATATTCACTTTATTTTTTTAGATAAATCAGTACACTATATAAATAGTTAAATCAGAGAGGAATTGATTATGGGCAAAGAATTAAAGGAAATGTCACTAGAAGAATTATGGCAACTCTTTCCTATTTTTTTAGTTAAGCATGATGACAATTGGATAAAGTACTTCAATGAAGAAAAAAAGATTTTATTAAACATCTTGAGCGACATAAATATTACGCGAATTGAGCACATAGGAAGCACTTCTATTCCCAATATTTATGCCAAAAATATTGTTGACATTCTTATTGAAATTACCGAGGAGGATTATCTAAAATCCATTGATGTTTTAAAGACTCATAACTATATGTTGATGTATCAAGAAAGAACGCGAGCTGCTTTCAACAAAGGATACACTAAAAGCGGATTTGCTAAAAAGGTTTTTCACATCCACTTGCGAAATAATGGAGACAATGATGAATTATACTTTCGTGACTATTTGATAGAATTTCCCAAAATCGCTAAAGAATACGAAAAATTAAAACTAGACTTATGGAGAAAATTTGAACATGATCGCGATGGATATACCAACGCAAAATCTGACTTTGTTAAAAGATATACCTTTAAAGCCAAGATGAAGTATGTAAATAGATATAATTAAATGGGTATTATAAAAATGAGAAAGACAGTCTTAGATAAATATAACATTCAAATAAATGAGTCGGAAAAATATATTCAGATAAATGATGTAATTCAAATAGACAAAATATGGCCATTCATCAGTCAAGAATACATAGGATACCAAATTGACTTCTGCTATCACGATATAATTCCACCATACGATATATTAAAATCGATAGGTGCATTTATATGCGATGATGCCATCAGGATGGTCATAGAAAAGAAAGTGAATTTCGAAGATATATGTTGCAAGATAGTTCGTATAAATAAGGAAAATTATGATTGTTTTGCTAGATATCACGATAGAATGAATCCAAATGTCTATTGGAATAGCCAAAGATTATTATCATGCTTGGATGAATGGAGTATTTTCGCAATAATTGATGACAAGAACATATATGGCTATGTCATGACCGCTCAATGGAATAATGATATAGCAGAAATATTTGTCCTTGAAGCCAATAGTAGCAAATTGGGAAAATTATTATTGCAAAAGGCTGTTGACGATGCTTTGATAACAAATCACAAGAAAATAATTTTCATGGCAGATAAGTCTTCTTCAGAGTATCTGTGGGCTCATCAAATTGGATTTGAAGAGCACGGATACTATAAGGCATTTCGCATACAAATTTAGCGCAAATCATTTCTCAAAATAATAGTATCTCTGAAACATAAGTAAATCAAATATTTCCTTACCTGTTTCCGAATCTAAGGCACCTGTCGGTTCATCACATAATATCAATCGTGGATTCTTTATTAAAGCTCTTGCTATAGCTACTCTTTGTGTTTCTGCCCACCTGATAATTCATTTATGCGACGAGTTTCATATCCTGAAAGACCAACATCTTTCAAAATATTTGTTATATCAGCCTTTTCAACAGGTTTTCCTTGCAGTTCCAAAGCCATTTTCAGGTTGTCTTTAACATTATAATCATTCAAAAGATTAAATTCTTGAAAGACAAAACCAACATAACTATTACGATAGCTATTTAAGTCATCCTCACTGAACGAACTAAACTTCTTATTATCAACTATAATATCACCCGAATCATATCTATCGAGGGCGCCCAAAACATTTAGTATAGTTGTTTTACCGCTTTCACTTTTTCCGGCGATGAAAACAAGTCCTTTGCTTGGAAGCGTAAATGATACATTATTTATAGCTTTAACATCTCTAAATTTAGTTGAGTAAGTCTTATTAACATTTCTTAGTTCAATCATTTTAAAAATTCCTTTTCATCGAGATAAATAACGCCAATTTTTGTGATAATAAATCACTTTTAGGTAGAATTTCTACAAAAATAATAAATAATATCAGTAATATATTTTTATTGTACCACCTTCTTTCAGGCATTTTAAAAAGACGCCAATAAATTAATACAGGCGTCCAATTTTATAATAATCAATTTTTTTAATAATTTTAATTTATAATATATTTTTCAATGCGATAAGATAGAACTAAATATATTTAATAATTTATTTGTGACTGTTCAGGTGTATATTTAACTTCTTCCATACGACTAGAGGGAATTTCCTTTCGTCCCTCCTTGGCTTGATCCTTACCATTGAGACGAACTAAATCACCAGTAAAGCCCAAATTAACTCTCAAAAGTGAAGTTCCTACACCATAAGTATCCACAGGAACACCACGCTTTTCAAAATCTTTAACTTTCTCTACATCGAAACCTGATGAAACAATTATTTTTACATAGTTAAAACCATTGTCATCCAATGCTTTTCGCAGAGCGAAAATCAATTCAGCACAAACTCCGTGAGGATCAAAACCAGAGGTATCTTTACCATCAAAATAATGATCAACAAGCGATTTAGAAGTATCGGCACGAACTGCACCTAGCTTTCTCTGTAGAACTTTCGCAAGCTTAACGGAATCTTCCACCACATTATTGTGATAATCAATCAGTGCTGTAACTTTTTCATCCGGATACGTTTTCAAATAGCATTCGGAGGCACGAGCAATGTCACCATCGCAGAGTTGGATAAGAGCGTGAGGCATAGTCCCCTTGCCTTTAAGGCCAACATATTCTCCATAGGCATCGGTGGAAAAAAGTCTCATACCCGCTACATATGCGGCGTATCCATCTCCCATTTGCGTATATGGATCATCTTGTCGATCACCCATATTTAATACTTTCTTTCCATTGACCACTTTCATGAGATTATGACAATTAGTACAAACGGAAGTCCGGCGGGCTAAGATTCCATCAATCGCAGATTCTAAGAAACCGAAGTCCTCATAGCGTCCAGTTATTTTTAATACTGGTTCTCCATTGGAAATCATATCGCCATCGTTCAATGCCTGAATCTTTAAATCCTGCGGATTGCGGGCAAAAGTATAAACCAAAGCAATGGCTTCATCAATACCGCAGAGCATCACGTTATCAGCTCTTTGGAAGAACTGCTCCATGACGATATTTCCGGCTAAATTTTCTTCAACAATTTTCCGCGTTTTTAAAAAGTAATTTGCTGTATAAAAACCTGTTCCAAATCGCTTATCAAACTTAAAGGTCTTATTGGTAAGTCGCTTTATCTTTCCTGCTTCTTTCTCTTGAATTTCTAACATTATTTTTTCTCCTTTAAAATATAAGTACTCGATCCGAGGACTTTGTCATTTAACTGATAGTCTTCAACTCCTACAATCAAGTAATCAGTCCTATCCAATAAAAATTTGCTTGTCATATTTCCATCGTCCAATCTTGATTCTCGATATGAAACTAAAACATAATCACCAACATCAATATCCTCTTCTCTGTTGGTCGCATTCGCCTGTCGCATGTCTCCTAAACTGATCTGATAAATGTTATCCTTAATCTTTTGTTCGATTTTGGCAACGTACAATGGAGCCTGGACGAGAATAACATCCTCATTTAAATTAACCTTGATTAAACTATTGACCAAATTTATAAGCGGTTCGTTTGGATTGTGAAATAATCCATCGAGTTTCAACTTTAGATACTCATTGGAATTAAAAATATTTACACCCACGAGTTCATCCATGCAATACAAAGCCACAAAATTTCCATTTTTCTCAATCCTATCTGGCATTTTATCATTGTTGATAACAATAAAAATAGTATCTTTAAATGCTGGAAAATTAAAAAACAAATTGCCTTTGTATCGCATCAATTATCTTGCTCCTTTATTCCAATAATCTGATGAATTGGCTGATTCAATTTTCTAAACTTTTGTTCATATTCAGACATTACATCACCTTCATCTAATTTTACATAGTTTTCATTGATTATTAAATGAAATTTGTTAAATTCCTTAAAATAACGACACGAATCGTTAAAATAAACATCATTATCTGATTTATAAATAACCTTTCCTCCGACTTTCAACAAGTCAAAGTATAACTGGAGTCTACTCGGATAAGTAAGACGACGCTTATGATGCTTTTTCTTAGGCCAAGGATCGTTAAAATTCAAATAAACAGCTTGAAGTGAACCGGGTTTTATCTTGGCAAAAAGTTTATTGGCATCAGCATTAATAAAGTGAATGTTGTGAGGAATAACCTCTTCACTAACCAATTTCTTGACCGCAATAGCAAAAGCGATATAATTTATTTCAACTCCCAAATAGTTCTTATTAGGATTAGCCTGTGCTTTTTTTATAAGAAATTCTCCACATCCACACCCTAATTCTAAATACTCAAAACTCGGCAAAGAATCCAAATCATCTTCATTCAATGCTAAATCGCGGTGATTTGCAATCAACTCCCTAGCCCATGGTTTGTAACGAAGGCGCATGCTATTTACTTTCTCTGATTGCCAGCTTGCCCAACTTGTCAACAGCGGCGGCAACAATGTAGATAGAAGCATAGAAGTCCTCTAATGAAAAGACTTCATCATCCTGGTGCATCTTAGGATCACGTCCTGGGAAAGTACATCCAAAAGCTACCGAATTTTTAGAATCGCGAGCATAAGTTCCACCCCCAATTGCCAGAGGTTTTGACTCAGTGTCACCCGTCTGCTCCACATATGCCTTTAATAATTCTTGAATAAATGGCGATTTAGGATCGTTGATAAGGGCTGGTGAACCACCGATCAATTCAATCTTAGCCTTGGTTTTATTTGCAATGTTAGTACAAGCTTCTTCTGGACCAACATTTTCCGGCAAACGCATGTTGCAAACAAGTGTCAATTTTCCATCTTCATATGAAATTTTACCAATGTTATATGAAGCACCATCAAAGTACTTTGAAGGATAGTTTCCATCGAAAGCTGTTCCTCTGCCATCATTATAGTCATTAAAAATATTTTCCAAAACAGGGATATTTAAAACTTCAGACATAAATTTGAGCGCGTACAAGCCTGCATTGACTCCTTCCCACGGAATTGATCCGTGAGCAGCTTTTCCCTTGAAAACAATTTCACCTTCAGCAAGGAATACTCTAATGTCTTCATTCTCCATATCAAACTTTGCCACCTTCGCTTCTAAGTCAGTCACTCCTTTCAATTTCAACTTGACCTCATCCAAAACAATATTTGTCGCTTGACCAAAATGAAAATTTGTTAAACCAGGAATGAAAAGATCGTAACTAGCCTTATAAGTAAATATACCTTTTTCGGCATATATCAAAGGGTAATCACCATCCGGAGAAATGCCATATGATGGGTAGCCCTTCTTCAGTTTATGAAAGTAGGCCTCAAGTCCCGCTGAACCATTTTCCTCATTGCCACCAAAAATCATTCGCACTTTGTATCCATTGATATAACCTAGGTCACTCAACATTTTTATTCCGTAAAGCGAAGCCATTCCAGGTCCCTTATCATCAGAAACTCCCCTTCCATACATCTTATTATTCGAATCAATAGTCACTTTAAAAGGGTCGGTTTTCCAATTTTTTGAGACAGGAACAACATCAGCGTGACAATAGACATCGATTACTGGCCCTGTACCAAGTGATAATTCCGTAACATAATGTGAACAATAATCAACATTGAATCCTAATTTTCTTCCTAAATCCGCAACAAAATCTAACCCTTGGCGCACCCCTGTGCCAAATGGTGAGGACTCACTTGCACTTTTGAGATCCATGACGGTATCGATAGCGACAAACTTTTTCAAATTAGCTAACGCTTCCTCACGATATTTAATAGATGCTTCTTGCAAAATTGTTTTTTTCATATCTTTTCTCCCTTGTTTTATTAAATAGAATAGTCTAAATTTAGAGCCGTAAGCATGCCTTTGAATAGATGCAAATTGTCGATGGTATATTCTTTAAATCCTAATCGCTCAAAGGCTTGTTGAATAATTTGTGCATCGCTGCCCGTAACTATCAACTTTAAATCAGGTTCATTATATTCCTTTTTCAGCAATTGATACAGCGAAATAAGTTTGTTAGCACTGCCAAAAATAGTATCGATATTGATGGCATCTTTCGTCGTGAGTGAAATAAAATCTGCTGGAATTTCCAATGAGTATTCTTTTAATAAGTCAGTCCCGTTAGCTAAAGCGGCATTAGTTGACTTTAGACCTAAACCAAGCGTTCCCCCTCGAAATGTTTTACTTTTGTCAATGAATAAATATTTGGCTGCTGTCCCAAAGTCAGCAATCAATGAAGAAGGATTGGCCCCTACAATGTCAAGAAATAAATCCGAAGCCAAAAATTCCAAGTTAGGAATATTCATATGCAATTCAACTAGTCGATTCTTATAATCTGTCGCCCGAATATATTTAATTTTTTGAATGTGATTAGCCGCTAAATACTTCAATAATACATCCAATTTTCCCTTGTTGACACTTGAAATATATACGTTGATATCATCATTGAGCACACCAATAAAATCTTTCAAAGCTTTGGAATCCGCTGAAAACTGTTTCGTCTCTTTCTTACCATTGATCAATAAAAAGTGATAGTTCGTATTTCCTATGTCGACAAATAGCGATTTTACATTTTCTTTCCCCATGAATAGTACTCCTCATCTTTTTTTAAATCGACGACTTCTTCATCATCCTCGACCAAGGAAAACTTCGCCTCGTGATAAAGTCTCTCAAATTCCTTTAACGACAAAGAAAAAAGTGAATTCCCATCAGAAATAACAATTTTATCCTTTTTCTTCATAATATAGCTGCGATGATTGTTATATGACGTACGAAGCACATATGTATCTTCCAAATATTTTATCGCCTGTTCAATATCAAATAAATTTTCTTCTTCCATTTCAATCTTCTTCCCTCAATATATTCTAACAAATTTTCTTATAAGTTGAATCAACTAAAGAATACAAATAACCGTGAGCGGGCTGGTGAAAAAGGCGTTCCATATTTCTTTGATAAGCCAGCAGTTGATCTCTATATTTCTCATCGGAAATGTTTTTTAACTTATAATCGATGATGATGGTATCGTTTGATCCAATCAAAAGTAAGTCAACCGAGCCGAAAGTATTAAAATCTTTATCAAAGTATTCATATTCATGGTATGCCTCGTATGATGAATAATTCTTGATCAATTCGGAATTGAGAAAATTTTCTGCCATCATACGAATTTTGTCATCTTTAATATATGTTAAATCAGGATGTTTCAAATCAATTGTCTCCATAACTTTATGAACGTAAGTTCCAAATTCTAATATTTCTTTTGCCGCATTGCCGCTCTCTCTAATCGAAGCGGTCTTCTTATGATCATCATAGGATGGATTAATTTTTACATAGTTAAAATTGATTGGTAATTTTTTATTGGCTAGATGAGGTGTATGATAGCACTCTTGGCATATGTCATCTTTAGTAAATGTTTTAATATTACCGACAAACTCTGCACAGTTAAGTAAATCCAAGAAAGATTTACACTGATCTAAACTGAGGCTACCCGGATTGAATTTTTTATATGGTTCAACAAAAATCATCTGGTATTTGGCACGAGTAAGACCGACATACAATAAGCGAACTTTCTCTTGAGCATCCTGACTATTTTCAATCATCTTATACACTTCTAAAAGCGGGTTAGAAATATTGATTGGTTCTCCATCAACTTCATCAAATTCTTCCTTTATGAAAGGTAAAACAATTCCAGTGAATTGCGAATAAAAGAAACCGCGAGGGTACTGATTAATGCGATATTTACTTCCTAGACCAATATAATATATGATTGGATATTCCAAACCTTTAGATTTGTGAATATTAGTTAAAATAACTGAATTGGAAGAAGCCGAATTGATTGAAAGCTGAACCTGAATCTTATCCTTTCTCAAAGTCTGAAAATAATTTGTCACATCCTGAGGAGTATATCTAAGTCTAGCCATCGAATCGATAATTTGAATGTAGGCTTGCAAGAATTGAAAGGTCGCACTGGGTGATACAAAATCCTTTATAGCCTCGTACACGCGAAATTTTGACAGCATTAATAAGAAAATACTTTTCACATCTTGTCCCGCACTCATTTGACATATGTCTTTCATCAACGACACTGTCGGGTCACTGCTATAGTCACCAGTCAAAAATATATGATTCAATTTCAACTGCGAATATTTACAAAATGGGCTTCGATCAATAGAAAGCAAGGCGTGCCTAAAAGCATCTGAAGTAAAATCTTTCTTATAGACGCAGGAATACATGGCAAAGAGTGAACGAATAAGCAAAACAATCATCTGGTCGCTCACTTCTTTATTTGTCTCAACTTTTAAGGGAATTTTGTAACTTTTAAAAACCTTGGCAATCTCTTCAAATTTACTTCCACGATCACACAAAAGACAAAAATCTGAAAACTTCGCCTCGTGTTGATCTATTCCAACTAATTCCTTAGATTCAACTCGCTTGATAATATCTTCACATATTATTTGAGCCTCAAACTTTGCCACAGGGCTATTACTTTTTCCGTAAGAATAGTTAAACTGCTTGGTCCTGAGCGTATCAATTTTCGCAATTTGTTGGTTTCCAGCCTTTATTTGATGAGAACTAGCATACTCCGCCCCACCAAAATCAGCAAACATTATTCTTGAAAAAATATTATTGATGTCGCTAATCACACTCGGCGATGAGCGAAAATTATCATTCATATCGATTAGAATTCCCCCATCGCCATGTTGATACATATTGTAACGTCGCATAAAATATGTGGGATTCGAGTTGCGAAAACGATATATCGATTGTTTAACATCGCCGACCAAGAAAAGATTATTATTTCCAATCAATCGTAAAAACTCTTCTTGCAAATCGGAATTGTCCTGATATTCATCAACCATAATCTCATAATATGAATCGCGTACCTCTCGACAAATATCCTCGTTTTCCTTTAATAATTGAAGAGCATAATTAGCAATATCACAAAAATCATACACTTGATTTTGCCTTTTATAATCGTTGAATCTCTCCAGGCAGTCACGCGCCAAGGAATAGATAAAAATGGTATCAGCTTTCTTTTGGTTCAAAATACTTGTCGTTTGATTTTTTGAAGGAAATGCCGACAACATATTCTTAAGTGCACCTTTGAAACCCTTTTTTGCCGAATCATATCTTTCCTTAAAATCTGAATCTTTTCTCTTCTTTATCAGCCTTAATTCTTCCCACGATTGATACATCTGACCAGCATCTTCAATTGTGGAGATATCAGAATAATTAGCAAAAGCAAACAATGTCTTCTCCTTGACTACACCATAGGCAGGATCATCATCATCGCAAAAGTTAAACGCGTCCAAAAAGTGCTTAATAATATCTTTGATCGACTTGACTGCCAGTTGGTACGCTCGATCAACAATCGCCCCCGAAAGATATGGATCACTTATTTTATTGTTTAAATCCTTTTCCCAATCGGGCAATTTTTGTTCTTCTTTAACGATAGAGAGAATCAAATTAAAAATATCGTCATCCTTCTTGACTGTATATTTTTTTAAAATATTGAGGAAAGTCTGATTTTCAGCACTATATAACTCATCAAATCTCTGACGAATAATCTTGGTCAACTCAACATTCAAAAGGGAAGAATCAACAATGGAAAAATCGCGAGAGATATTTAAGCGATAAAAATAGCGCTTGAGCAATTTTTGATTGTAGGCATCAAAAGTTAAAATATCAGCAGTATCAACCAAATCATATTGCTTTTTCAACTGAGGAAATTCTTTCAAGCTTTTCTTGATATCAGCTTTTATCTTTTCACGCATATTGTGCGCCGCATTGTTTGTAAAAGTCAAAATCAACATATTCGAAATAGAGTGTCCCTGCTTCAAGATTCGCATCACGCGAGCTGACAATACTGTTGTCTTGCCCGACCCGGCTCCAGCCGAAACTAATATATTCGTTCCTGTTTCTTGGATGGCTTGTAACTGTTTATGCGTATATGGCATCTCTACTTTTCCTCCGCTTTACTTTTGTCTTGTATCTTTGCGATTTCAACGACCTGCTTCGAATTGTCCTCAACAAAACAAACATCGCGGTAGTTGCAATTTTCACACTGGCTGTTTCGACGGGAGCCATCAGCGTTAACATATATTTTCTTGGTCACTGGAAAAGAAAATGATTTTACTCCAGAAATTATTTCATCGATACGCTTCAGCATACGCTCATTCATTTCGTCATAATCAATTTTCATCTTGCTGCGACTTGATACTGATATATATTTTTTTATAACATCAAAATCTGATGCCCGTTTCAAAAAGCCATCATCAATCATTAGACCATTGAATTTGAATGAATCAAAATATTTAGAAATCGAATCGGGCTGAAGCAAAGTTATGTAGTACATACCATATGGTTTCTTATCAGGCAATAATTCTTTTTGAACGACATACGTATAAAATGGTAACTGCATATCAAATCCATTGATGACATCATTTATATCCAACTTGTGATTTCCCGTCTTATAATCAAAGACTAAAAAACCCTCAATATCTTCAACAAGCAAATCGACAATGCCCGTTATATCATATTTGTCTTGAAGTTTGGCATTAAATTTTTGTTCGGTTAGAACCTTCTTTTGACCTCCCAAACTATCTAAAAAATCCATAAGATAACTAGCAAAATCTTTTACCTCATCATATGCGCGATGAAGATAAAATTTTTCTTGAATGCTATAATCATCGTATTTTCGATTGAGAACTTGAAAAGTTTCATCAAAGCTCAAACGTTCTTCATTAACGTATTTTTCAAGATAATAGTGGCAGAAAGTTCCGATATCTAAATATATTTGAACAAAAGGTGAATCGTTGATGCGATAGACTTTCTCAATCAAATAGCGAAATGGACATTTGGCATAGGTTGTCATAGACGAATAAGAAAATCTCAATTTTGATGTATCAAACTTGCAGGTTATTTGTTCATCGTTAGGTCGATATTTAACATAGCTATTCTTGAATACATCCGCTAGGAAAAAATAATACTCCGAACTTACCCCATAATCTATGTACTCATTATTTAAAATAGCGTAGTCCAGTTGATCAAAGTTATAAGTAAAACGATCTCCTCCTTGATAAACATATTCCTTTTTAATAAGTTTTTCTCCATCGATGAGACGCGAAGGGAAAATTTTCCCCTTTACCTCATCATTTTCAGCCACCGACATATAGAGATTGCTAATATTAGATAAGGCAAGAATAAGTTTATCTCGCTCCCTTTGGTTTAAATCAACAGATTGTTCCATATAAGTATCGTCCTTCTTAACTTTGTCAATTAAAAAATCCGAATTCTTAAAAATACGAGGATATGAATCATTAAAATTCACAAGAAAAACATATTTCAGGTCAGCAACTTTCTCATAGTTGCTGACAAGTTTAATTCCCTTGGTAGATGTAATTTTTTTATTCATCAGCAAATATTTAAAATAGGCCAAAAAGAAATCATCAGTCAATTGTTGATCTTTAAGTTCGAGATAGATGTCAAATATATGTCTTTTGATAGTATTGTCACGTTCATTGCTAGATATCTTAAGTAAATCAACAAATTCTTTCTCCTTGTGTTTCGCAATCAAGTCCAAGCATTGTGGCACCAAAAGATTTAGTGTCAAATCAATATCGCTATAGGAAAATTGAATGTTTGATTGCTCACCGATTAAATGAATCAAGGGCATATCTTCAGCAGCACTGATAACTCCGATATCGCCATAACTTACTCCGCGATATAAAAGTTCGCCCACTCGATTCACCATTTCAATCAATTCTTCGCGCTTATTCTGAAAAGTTGATACTTTGCATCTCAAATTTGAAACGAATTGATCCGCGGACTCTATCTTATATTCAATTTTGTTATCCTTCAATAATCTAATAAAGCCTGGACACGATGAATATCCAATAATCTTTAAAGGTCTATTTTTTAATAATCTTATACTCATTTCATCTAGTTCGAATAGTTTTTCACTCTTCAATGCACGATATATAGTTAGAAGCTGCTCCGTTTTGCTATAATGAACTTCCTGACAAACATATTTTACCGAATTAGCCAGCGTCAGCGCATACGATAGATTCCGATTAGCAAAATTGTAATATATGTATTGAATCGCTTTCCCCGAAATTTTTGGCAACAAAAAATCAGTAACCTGCTCCATGGTGTAAAACTTAACGTGGTCACTCGGCTGAAGAGAACTCATGATGG
>JAQWCB010000145.1 GCA_028707375.1 Bacilli bacterium
TCGATAATTTAATGCCTTGGCTTTTAGCGTTTGCGGGTGGAGCGATGAGCTATATTGCTATTGAGGATTTATATCCTGATGCCTTGGAAGGGGGCAAGCACAATTTAGCAGTGTGGTCTTTCTTTATTGCCTTTGTCGCTATGATGATGTTTGAATTGTTTTTTTAGCACATTTTAATTATTTTAATAGGTATCTTTATCAATGAAAGAAGGTGGATAATTTAATCTACCTTTTTTTATGTTCCCAAAAATTTACAAAAGATAATAATTGGCAAAATAGTGCCATTTTTATGTAAAATTGCTAAAAAATAGTGGTAGTTTGTTGTGTTAACCATTAAAATATATTTAGATTAGATGATGTTTTAGATAAAAAGGGGGTTTTATGAAAAAAACATTTTTAGTCGTTTTCTCAGTTGGGCTATTATTCCTGGCGAGTTGTGAGCCGGAGACTATTTCGTCGACAACATCAACATCGTTCGAGGAAGAATCTAGTGTAGAAGTTTCGACTTCATCTCAGGACGAATTTGAAGATATTGGAAGTTTAAGAACCGCAGAAGTTTCGAGTGAAGTTGAAGTTAAGGGCGTTGTATTGAAGCAAGTTTATACAGGGCAGAAAACGCCTTATATTACTGGCTTTTATCTCATTGACAATACAGGATGTATTTATGTATATGGCGAAGATCTTGCAAAATCAGTATCGGTCAATCAAGAAATATCGCTGAAGGGAACTATCGCTTATTATATTCCTGAAACCGATAGTGGAACGGCGGAAAGCGTTGGATATAAGGGGGCCTTGCAGTTGATTAATCCTAAGTTAATCAATCATATTTCCGATAATGCAAAAATTCCATCCTCCTCAATTGAAACTAAATCGGATATTAACAGTATTGAAAGTAAGGCTCTTACTGAGGACATAACTGGAAATGTTTATGAATTGCGAGGGAAAATTATTGTATCAGAACAGCCGGGGTATACTAATTATTATTTACAAAGTTTAGATTTAATGACAAATTTGCCTTTTTACACTCAGTGCAATGGAAAAGACTATACTTGGCTTAACGATTATGCAGAAAAATATGTTGATATATATGTAGTCATAATGAATGCTAAGCCTTCACGCAATGAATGGCGCGCACTTCCCGTAAAAATTTTATCAGAATATAATCCGACTGCTCAGGATTATTGCCACTATGGGAATTTGCGCATCGAGAAAACATATTTTGCTAAAAAATACAATGAAGATATTACCGTGGCTGTACCGCGCAACGATCTAAGTATTGAAGGGCTGAGTTACGCTTTCAAATTGTCTGACCAAGAAACAAATGTAACTTTAAGCGTTGACGATGATTACAATAATTTGTCATTCACTATTCCGAGTCAAAAACACGAAGTTGAATTACAAATTGTCAGCACTTACCAAAGTACTTCATTTACCGATTCATTTATTGTTGAACTCGAGCCCAAAACCGATTTTGAAACAGAATCGTTGAAATCGATTAGAGAAAAAGAAGATGGAAGTGAAGTTGTTGCCCAAGGTGTGGTAGCTCAAATTACATATAAATCAGGAAATAAAAAACTTGGTTTTGTCATACAGGATGAGACGGATTCAATGGTTGTATATAACAGCGTTGATGCTATGTCGAATTTGGATGATGTGGAAAAGGGAAATAAAGTTACCATTCGAGGAACGCTTAGTCACTACATAAAAACTGGCGATGAAGATAAGGCGGCCTCCTTTAATTATAAAGGGGATACACAAATATACGATGCCGAGATTTTAAGTAATGATAGTAAAAACAATGATCTGTATGAGACTTCACTAGTTAAAAATCTTAGTGTGGCTGAAGTGGCCCAGATTGATCCTGCTACGGATCCAGTAGGAAAGATATATCAGTGCGATGCAATTATAGATAAAACATCTACAGCATACTTTACTTCATACCGCATAGATGATCCGGACGATAGTTCCAAATCTCTTTCAATCTATTCACAAATGCAGGGCAGTGAGTATTCCTTTTTGGATGAATATGATGGTCAGGAAGTTAGTCTAAATTTTGCTATTCAAAATATTAAATATTCTTCAGGTAGTTATGCTTGGCGAATATGCGCCATCGGTGTTGTTGCCTAATAAAACAATAAGCCTCTGATTTATGATTAATCAGAGGTTTATTGGAATGGAAAGATTGGTTTCTAACTTTCTTAAATATGAATTAATCTCATATTTTTAGTGATACTTTTCTTTGCGATGCGTTATCGAAAATACGATATTTGAGATTTTTACCACTTTTTGTATCTTATAAAGTTAATGAAATTATCAAGTTATTGCCCAGTCTCAAGTCAGATACTATTGGAAAGATATCAATGGTGGATTTTTAATAGCACTTGTTATAGACCAAGAGAATAAATTTATTTTATATGGAATTTAACTTGCAAGAGTATTTTGGTCACCAAATTTTGTGATACTTGAAATTGCTTTGATAAATGTAGTAAAATATTATTGATTTTGGTAACTAAAGAGTGATATAGTTAATAATGCTTAGTAGGGCATATTATATTTTTTTATGTCTCGCGAAGCGGTAGGAGGGTATAGAACTACCCTGTGTACTACACACGGATACAATAGTATTTATAGGAGGTTATCACGTGAAACAAGTTCTTAGAACGATGAAAATCGAAGCGATGGGCGGCGCAGCCAGCCCCGCAAAATTAGGTCAAAAATTAGGACCTTACGGCATTGGTGGAAAATTCTGTATGAAATTCAATGCTATGACATCAGACCGCAAAGATGAATTAGTTCCTTGCGATTTGGTTATTTATGAAGATAAGTCTTTTGATATTGCTCTTAAGACTTCCCCAGTCACTTACCTTATTAAGAAAGCCAGTGGAATTGAAAAAGGTGCAGCCGATAAGAAAAGCGCCAATGGTCAAATTTCTAAAGCTGAAATCAAGAAGATTGCGGAGTATAAAATGCCCGATCTTACAGTTGATTCAATTGAAGCTGCAATTAGATGTGTTGAAGGCACCTGCAAATCGATGGGTGTAAAGATTGTTGACTAAGGGAGAATGAAGATGAAAAAATTATCAAAGAAATACACTGCTGCTAAAGCACTTATCGAAAAGGGAAAGCAATACACAGTTGCAGAAGCTGCTGAATTGGTTAAGAAAACAGCGATGACCAATTTCGATTC
>JAQWCB010000146.1 GCA_028707375.1 Bacilli bacterium
TGCTTGATTTGTCGAGCCATTTTACGATCAAGTTTTCCTTTTAATTTCTTGTGCTTGTGGTCCTGACTGTAATCATCGTAATCTTCATGTGGCGTGAATTTTTTTCGATTTTTCATACGTTCAAATTCCTCATTTATATGATTTTAAGAAATGACGTGTTCAGTTAAAAAGCGATAACTTTCTCACCATCATTTTCTCTATGACATAATCATAGCAAGAATTATTAAAGTGTCAATATGGAAAATGATTAATTTCTTCGTGCTCTTTTATCTTTATCATTGTAAAAAAAGTCAAATGAAGATCAAGGAGAATAAACTGAGCGATAACAAATGTATTCTCGGCTAATTGTAGCATTTTTGATATTGTTTCTTTTAATTTAACGCAAGTGAAAATGGTTAAATCAAGTTAGATAAAGGCTTAGAAAATCTTTATTATTGAAATGAATAGATAATACATATATAATATGAAAGACTAAGAAAAGACACGTGTCTTACTTGCTGTCTTGAGCGAACTACGAATGGTGTGAGGTAGGAGAAAAAGAGGTAAGATATATCACTTGGAGTCATCTGTAATAAATGAGAGCAAAGAACAATCTTTCTTTGAATTAGGGTGGTACCGCGCATTGTCGTCCCTTGTAATTCAAAGAATTTTTATTTTGTACCGAAAAGGAGTAGCGCAATGGAACTAAAAAAGACCTTATTGATGAACAAAGGCAAATTTGAGATGCGTGCTAATCTAGCTGTCAAAGAGCCGAAGATGCTAAAGGATTGGACGCAGATGGATTTGTATCACAAAGTTAGAAATAATCGTGATGGAAGAAAAGAATTCTATCTTCACGAAGGCCCACCTTACGCTAATGGGGATATTCATTGCGGTCACGCCTTGAATAAGATTTTGAAGGATATGATCAACAGATTTAAAGCTCTGGATGGTTATAAGATCACCTATATTCCAGGTTGGGACACTCACGGACTTCCGATTGAAAATGCTGTGACCAAAATGGGTATTGACCGCAAGAAAATTCCTACCTATGAATTTAGAAAACACTGCATGAAGTATGCTTATAAACAAGTCGAAAGGCAGATGAAAGGTTTTAAGCGCCTCGGGGTTTTAGGCGATTTTGACAATCCTTATTTGACCTTGAATAAAGAGTACGAAGCCAATGAAGTTAGCATCTTTGCTGACATGGCTCTCAAGGGTTTCATATATAAGGGATTAAAACCTGTAAGTTGGTCACCATCAAGTGAGTGTGCTTTGGCGGAGGCAGAAATAGAATATAAGGATGTTAAGGCTCGTACCATATATGTTAAATTCCAGGTTCACGATGGTAAAGGACTGCTTAGCCAAGATGATTCTTTTGTCATTTGGACGACGACCCCTTGGACAATCCCTGCTGATTTAGCCATCTCTCTCAATCCATCTTTTACGTATGGATTATTTAAAACCGATAAGGGGAACCTGGTTTTTCTTGTTTCGTTGAAGGATCAATTGGAAAAGATTCTAGAATTGAAGGAGTGCCAACTACTTAAGACTTTTAAGGGAATTGATGCGGAGTTGATAACAGTTAAGCATCCTTTTTACAATCGCGATTCCTTGGTTATTGTTGGGAACCACGTTACCGATGATTCAGGAACTGGTTGCGTTCACACAGCACCAGGCCACGGTGCTGACGATTTTAAAGTGTGTCAGAAATATAATATTCCACCCTTTTGTCCTGTCGATGAAAAGGGAATGATGATGAAGGACTGCGGACCGCGTTTAGAGGGAATGTTTTACGAACAGGCTAATGACGAATGTGTAGAAATGTTGAAAGAAAAGGGAGCACTGATTAAGGAAGTTGACATTGTTCACTCCTATCCTCACGATTGGCGCACCAAGAAACCATTGATTTTCCGCGCTACTCCTCAGTGGTTTTGCTCCATTTCTAAGTTCCGTCAAGAGGCCTTGAATGAAGTTGACAATAAGATAACTTACTATCCAACTTGGGGAAAAGTTAGACTTCACAATATGATAGAAGGTCGAGAAGATTGGTGCATTTCGCGCCAGCGTGTTTGGGGTGTCCCGATTCCCATTATTTATAATGAAGATGGTACACCAATCATTGATAGAAAAGTTTTTGATCACATTATTGAATTGATTAAGGAGAATGGATCAAATATATGGTTTGAAAAGGAAGCGAAAGATCTTCTACCTGAGGGCTATACTAATCCTGCTTCGCCCCACGGAAAATTCGTTAAGGAAAAAGATATCATGGATGTCTGGTTTGATTCGGGTTCATCGTGGCTCGGTGTCGAAAAGGCTCGCGGCCTCAAATATCCTGCTGATTTAATTTTAGAAGGGTCCGATCAATATCGTGGATGGTATAATTCCTCGCTTATATTAGGCGTTGCTACCGGCAACAAGTCACCATTTAAATCTATTCTTACCCATGGATTTATTGTTGATCAGTATGGCGAAAAGTTTTCGAAATCCAAAGGAAATGGCATGACTCCCGATGAGATTACTAACACTTATGGTGCCGATATTTTACGATTGTGGACAGCCTCAATCGATTATACGATGGCGGAGATCAAACTGTCGAACGACTTGATGAAGACGATTGCTGAGTCTTATCGCAAAATTCGCAATACCATGAAATTTATGATTTCCAATCTATATGATTCGAAAGAAGAAATGCTTGACTTAAATAAGCCTTATAAATATTCAAATATTGATGAAATAATGTTAGCAAAATTTGATGAAGTATGTGTAAAGATTCACGCTGAGTATGAAAAATATAATTTCATTGGTGTCACTTCGCTCGTCCAAAATTTCATCACTAATGACTTATCGGCCTTTTATTTAGATTATGCTAAGGATAGTTTGTATTGCGATGCTAAAGATTCCTATCGACGCAAGGGAATTCAACATGTTTTATATCGCGTTGTCAAAGATATGGCAATTATGCTGTCGCCTATTCTTCCTTTTACGATGGAAGAAGTTAATGAAAATATTCCTAACGGAATCAAAGAATCGGTTGCTTTGGCTGATTTTCCCAAACCGGTGGTCGATAAAGCAAAGTTGAAGATGTATAATTCTTTTATGGATATTCGACAAAAAACCTTCAAAAAACTTGAAGAAGTGCGTAAAGAAGGAAAGATTGAAGCGAATGCTCAGGCTGAAATTA
>JAQWCB010000147.1 GCA_028707375.1 Bacilli bacterium
TACTTCTTCGTTGGCTAAAACGGTTCCCAATTCGGGGCAATAGTTGACCGGACGATTGTCCATATAGGCTAAGCCACTATTAAAAAGTTTAATGAAAATCCACTGTGTCCACTTATAATATGAAGGATCTGAAGTTTGAATCTGCTTTGACCAGTCGTAGGATAGTCCACACGACTTTAGTTGCGAAACAAAATTTTCGATGTTTCGCTCAGTAAAGGGACCAGGATGCTTATTATTTTTGATAGCATATTGCTCAGCGGGTAGTCCAAAAGAATCAAACCCGATAGGATGGAGAACATTGTATCCCTGCGCCCGCTTAAAACGCGATTCCGCATCGGTGGCCGAGTAGCCTTCAATGTGACCTACGTGCAAGCCCTGAGCAGAAGGATAAGGAAACATATCCATTATGTAGTACTTAGGTTTACTAAAATCGTAAACATCACATTTGAATGTCTCGTTCTCTTCCCAGTATTTTTGCCATTTTTTTTCGATTGAACTAAAATTGTAACTCATAAGCAATACCTCTTCATATCAATATCGTAATTTATCCTATATATAATAGCATACCAACTTGCATTTATTAATAGTTCTTTCCTCAATATATACTTGTATTCAATAAACTTTTTATATAAACTATACTAAATTAATAAAGGAGATCACCTATGATTAATACTCTTTATGATGTAAGTTCATTCTTGCCGACATCAAACCAGTCTATCTTCTTTGATTGGATATCTATCGTCTACATCGTTATTCTGTTACTAGCGCTAATTATTGGCATAAAAAAAGGGTTCATAAAGATGATATTGTCCTTATTTGGAGTAATATTGTGCTTTGTTGCAGCATATTTTTTAGCCGAGCCCTTAGCAACGTGGGCGAAAAACTCTTTCACTTGGGACCAAGGACTAACCGATTCAATATACAGTTGGTTTCTTTCTAAATCGAGTGCTGCCTCACAAGTTCTCAATCGGACTGATGCTGAAATAGCCATGCCCGCTTTGATGAATGCCATCGGAGTTCCAGGTGTCTTTCAGTCCTATGTCTCCTCTTTTGCTCTATCGAGCATTCCTGTGACGGGAGCGAGTTTAGCTGTCGGAATCTATATTGCTAGCGGGCTTACCAATATCGCTTTCAGCGTCGGTGCTTTTATTGCTATTTTTATTGTTGCTGTTATTATTCTTTCAATAATTCAACATATCACCAAGAAAATAATGAAGAACACGTTTATTGGGTCTGTCGATAAATTATTGGGAGCAATTATTGGTCTCTGCATCGGGGCAATTTTCATCGTAGTTATCTCATATGGTTTAACCTTTGTGACTGCTATCGGTGGCGCGGGTCAATATATATCTGATACACTGCGTCTCAACGACGATTCCTTTTGGTCTTTTGGAAAGATGATTTATGAAAACAATTTCTTTTCATTTATAACCGATCAAATCGCTGCCCTTTGATTATAATGAAACGTTGAGATTTCTAATTATATTTCTATTAATTTAGTCGTCAAACCTTGACAAAAACATCAATTAATACTATATTTAAAAAGCATGTGTAGCATGTGAATATTTGTTTGTCCGATGAATGGTAATTAAGTAGCCTAGCTATCAATGGTGAAACCACTCATCCGAAATAAAAGGATTCGCACTATCTGCAAAAAGAAAGGAGAAAACATGTCAAGATATACTGGTTCCGTTTGGAAAAAATCACGTCGTTTAGGCTATTCTATCTTAGGCAATGGTACCGAACTCGCCAAGCGCAGTTATGCCCCTGGTCAACATGGTAACGATCGCCGTAGAAAACAGTCTGACTATGGTAAACAACTTACTGAGAAGCAAAAGCTTCGTGAGACTTATGGTGTTTCAGAAAGACAATTCAGACGTCTCTTCTTATTAGCTCGTGCTGATAAAAACACTGTTACCGGCTTAGCCTTTATGAGAATTCTCGAATCTCGTTTAGATAATATTGTCTATCGTCTCGGTTTCGCTCGTACAAGACGCGGTGCTCGTCAGTTAGTTAATCACGGTCACGTTTTGGTTAATGGTAAGAAGGTTGATATCCCTTCATATTTAATCAAGATTAACGATGTTGTTTCGTTAACTGAAAAAGCCATGAAGTTCGCTTTGGTTGAAGATGCCTTGAAGGCTCAAGTTTCCACTGTTCCTTACGTCAATGTTGATGTCGAAAAGAAATCTGGTAAACTTACTAGACTTCCGGAACGTAACGAACTCACCGAAGAAATTCAAGAAGCCCAGATTGTTGAATACTATAACCGTAAGTTATAATCATTATCAATTTGTTAATAAAAGGATGTTACCAACAAGAGGTAACATCCTTTTTCTATATCAATATTAGTTATTTCTTATCCTTAAATATAGTATTCTTGACATTTGAGTTATAAAACTTTGCATCATTTATTTCGCTTTGAGATATGGAAGTCGTATATTCAATGTTTTGATTTTCCCATATTTTTTCAGCCTCTTCATGAAGATGACGTTTGGTATAAGCGTCCTTAGCCAACAAAGCATCGTAAGGAATAATATGATAATATATTAAGATTCTTGCATCCGATTCAAATTCGGGCGAAAGCTTTTTCTTTTTAATAGACTTCCTAAGCAGCCATTTGTCAGCGCGAAAAGCAATCAGAATATGAATGATAAGTAAGATTGAAAGACCCAAATAATTATTGAAAACATTCCAGTCCTGTTTAAAAAATAACATGATGCCTTCTAAGTTGTAGATAATTTGAGGATGCACACCAATCGATATAAGCCAGTTAAAAAAAGCCGGTATGCCTGGAATCGGTAAGAAAAAATAATAGACAATAAGCAATATCAAACTTTCCCAACGGAGGCGAAACAATAAATATATTGGTCCAAGAAAAAAATAGGCAAAAGAAAAGCCTACTCTTTTTTGTACTTTGTTCGAAGCCAAGTCAACTAAGTTTACTTTCATACATCCGATTCTTTCTCTCGTGTCGAGTGCATTAATTATAACATAATTGCTAATATTAAGACAAAAAGTAATCAATGAAATACATATTTTTTACTATATTTGTGCACATAGATATATAGAGTTGAATTAAAGATAGATATCAATTATTGAAAACAAGGCTGGGCTGAGTAAAAATAATGAACCAGGGCTAGTATAAAAGCAGTAAATGAA
>JAQWCB010000148.1 GCA_028707375.1 Bacilli bacterium
ATGGGAATAACTAAGGGAGTAGAGATTGAAATAAAAAAGATGGCACCCTTGGGGGATCCTGTCGATATATATTTAAGGGGATATGAACTGTGCTTGCGTCGCGCTGATATGCACGGAATTGATATTAAGGTAATAAAATAATGAAAGTTGCATTGGTAGGAAATCAAAACGCTGGAAAGACTACGCTTTTTAATTCTTTAACAGGAATGAATCAAGTGGTAGGAAATTGGCCAGGGGTGACGATTGAAAGAAAAGAAGGAACTATTAAGGGAACCGATATAACTATCGTTGATTTACCTGGCATCTATTCGATGTCTCCCTATACTTCCGAGGAAGAAGTATCGCGCAATTTTGTCTTAGAAGAAAAACCAGATTTAATCATCAATATTATAGATTCGACTTCTTTGGAACGCTCTTTATATTTGACAACTCAACTTCTCGAACTTAACTGCAATGTCATCATTGCAATGAATATGATTGATATTATGGAAGCCAAGGGTGTCAAGATTGATGTGGCTAAATTATCAGCGGAGTTAAATACTACCATCGTATCTATTTCTGCCTTAAAAAAACTAGGCATTGACGAGTTAATTTCTAAGATCAAAAATAATGATATCATTGTTAATACCCATCAAAAAATATATTCACCCGATGTCGAACAGGCCTTGAAATTTATTGCTGATTATCATAAAGATCACAAATTATCGCGCTTTGAACTGGTAAAGGTTTTTGAGCGCGACATCGCTTTCCAAGTATTGGACGACGATAATATTCGTCGCTATATTTCCGAAGTCGAGGCGAAAGAAGGAATGGATTCGGAACAGATTATTGCCAATCAGCGCTATAACTATATTGGAAAAGTGCGCCAGGCTGCCGTTAAGGCTACAAAACCGGCGGTGAGCATGACCGATCGCATCGACCGCATCGTTTTGAACAAGTGGCTAGCTATACCAATTTTTGTTGTTATCATGGCTTTGGTGTATCTTTTCTCGGTCGGTTTCGTCGGCGGACTGACTTCGGATTTGATTGATGGCTTTTTCAATGGCATGACATCTTTTACTATCTTTGGCAATACGATTCCCTTGAAGTTTATAGGATTGGGTCCGTGGATGGCCCAGAAAATTCTTTATGCTGGCGGATCAGCATGGGCGGCGAGTCTAGTGGAAAGCGGAATCGTGACCGGAGTTGGAGCAGTCTTGACCTTTGTTCCTCAATTGCTGGCTCTTTTCTTTTCCTTGGCTCTATTAGAGACTACAGGATATATGTCACGAATCTCTTTTTTCTTCGATCGTATCTTTAAGAAAATTGGTCTCTCGGGCAAGTCGCTTATTCCTTTTATTGTCGGGGCTGGCTGTTCTGTTTCAGGAATTATGTCCGCGCGAACCATCGAGACCGAACAGGAAAAAAAGATGACCATCATCTTGACTCCCTTTGTTCCGTGCTCAGCTAAATTACCACTGATTGCTTTGTTTTCTTCAGCTTTTTTTGGGGACTCGGCTTGGTTGGTGACCTTGAGTCTCTACCTATTTTCAATCGTGATGATTATTTTAGGGGCTTTGATACTGAAGAAAATCTTTCATACGCCCGAAGCGACAACCTATATTTCGGAATTGCCTGATTATCACGCTCCTTCGGCTCGCTATGTCGGAAGAATAGTTGGTGATCGCACTGGCGATTTTATCAAACGGGCGGGTAGTATTATCTTTATCTGTTCTTTGATTATTTGGTTTTTAGCTAGCTTTACATATCGAATGGATTATGTGGATGGGGTTAATTATTTTATCAAAGATAGTTTATTGGCCAATATTGGCAATGGTTTGGCGTGGTTTTTCTATCCGATGTTAGGTGGCCACTGGTCGTGGGAAGCTTCGGTTTCGGCGATTCAAGGATTGATTGCGAAGGAGCAAGTTATTTCTTCAATGAATGTTATTGCAGGATTATCTGACCTTTCAGCAAATGCAACTTCAATTTTTGACACAGCCGCCTTCTCATTCTTTACTCCTATCACGGCCTATGCGTATGTGACTTTCAATCTTTTTTCCATTCCCTGTGTTTCAGCCGTGTCGGCTATGCGTTCTGAACTTCACAGTCGGAAGGACTTTATTATTGCTATTGTCTTTGAAGTTGTAGTAGCATGGGTCTTATCCAGTTTTATCGGATTTATCGGATGGGCGGTATTATAATGAACTTTATTGATTTCTTAGTTTTGCTATTTGTTGTTATCGCGGTGGGCAGTATTATTTACTTTAAATATTTTTTTCATCGCCATCGTCGTCCCAAGGGATGTTCAAATAATCCCACGTGTCGTTCATGCGCAAAATCACAAGAGATTCTTGCGGATGAAATGCATCGGCAATACGAACGCGAAAAGCGGAAAGCGGAGAGAAATAGAGTGCGCGAGATGCATCATCGCGCCAATATATCACAAGCTGACATCGATATGCTGAACGAGAAAAAGGACCAGAAGAAATGAGAGAGATTTATATTGCTGGTGGATGCTTTTGGGGCGTGCAAGCGTATTTTGATTTAGTCAAAGGGATTGAATTTACACAAGTTGGTTACGCCAACGGAAATTTTAGTGATCCCACGTATGAAGACTTGATTGAAAAGCGGGCGACACACGCGGAGACACTGTACATCAAATATGACGAAAAACAGATTTCTTTGACAAGTATAATCGATCACATGTTGCGCTTTGTGGACCCTTATAGTTACGATCGTCAGCAGAATGATGTCGGTCATCAATATCGCACAGGAATTTATTATACTGATTCTCAGGATCGCAGGATTATTTTAGAGTGTTTAAAAAAAGCCGAAGCTAAGCAAAAAGGAAAATTTGCGATTGAAGTAAAGCTTTTAGATAATTTTTATGCTGCAGAAAAATATCATCAAAAATATTTAGAAAAAAATCCAAACGGCTACTGCCATGTCAATTTAAACCTCGTGAGGAAAGAGGAGAGAAAATGAAAATTCTAGTTTGCTCAGATTCCCATGGGGAAACCGAGTTACTTAAGAAAATTTTTTATAAGAATCAGGATTGCAGCCTCTTTTTGCACTGTGGGGATTCCCAACTTCCTGATTATATGATTTCACCTTATCTGACAGTCAAGGGGAACTGTGACTATTTTGACTATCCTCCGCAGCGCGAGATT
>JAQWCB010000012.1 GCA_028707375.1 Bacilli bacterium
ACATTTTTTTCATTTTGTTAAGTGACATAGTAATAATCATATTTTATAGATACTATTTACACAATCGTGGGTAATATCGCCTTTTTCAATTTCAATGACGGATTTAACATTGCAGAGTAATTTTCTTAAATTCCAGCATCCAAATTATTTTAACAAAGAAACCTACATTTGCATAAAAAAATCCTTATTTGTTCCTCATCTATAGCTATTTTAAAATTTATTAAAATAGTAAATTTTTTCTCCATAAATCTCAATTTTTTTATTCAAAATCTTAGAATTTTCAATATACTGCCTAGCACATTTTGGTGGTAGGGGCAAACGTTACTGTTGAGATAATTAAAAACAATACCATGGGGGATTAAAACAATTAACATTTTTTAATCACAACAATTTTATTTAAACTCTCAATATATCCTACTTCAACAAGTGAATTTGCTAAATCATTTGAATCGTAGATCCAAGAAGTCGTAAGTTTTTTTCTCACGTTTTGATATTCAAACGATATAGAAAATTTACTTTGAAAAAACCAATGATTCGCGGGGTTATTGAACATAATTCGAAATACATATATCTCATCCACGCTTTTCAAAGTTAGATTCATATTATGTCTAAATATAATTGTTTTTATAATAAATGGTAAATCAAATAGTAAATAAAGAAATATACCAGCAGAAGAAACAACTAATGCAATTTCTAGCGATTCTTTTTTTAGAAAGAAAAATAATCCTAAAAATAATAAAAAGAAAATTATAAAAAATGCAATAGATGTGCCCAATAGTAATATAAATAACCTCTCATCTTCTTTATATTGTGTCGTGTCTTTGTAATTTAATTTCATGTTATGCTAGATGAATTATAGACATTTCATCTAGAATTACCCTCCTTCTATTTTTTTCGTAATTAACCTGATTAGTATTGACTCTTATTCTAATTCCATAAGTTTCATTTGGAAATGTAAAACTATGTAAATCTAAATTATCTTTATTTTTTGACATTGTAACAATATTAAACTGATAAAATGTTTCATATATTCCATCTTTAGATTTCGTTTCTAAAACTATAGAAGATTTTGTGTTTAAGTATTCCTCCTTGATCCAAATTGCAATGCCAAAATTAAAAGCATTTATATCTTGACTAAATCCATTTGTAAACAAGCAGTCCCTGCATCTTTTCTCTTGGCTGATAATGATAAATACTTTTTATTAATATATCCACATCTAATCCTTTGCGTAGTAAATGAAAAAACCGAGTCAAGTGAGATATTGGTTCTATATTAATTATCAACATATTAATTATGAAAGTCAAAATCTGTCTTATCAATATTTTCACTTACGGGAGTGATATTATTTGTCTTTATAGCAAGCTCAAAGATTCTAGTTAAGTTTGCAACAAGTGTCCTAAAGTTAAGTGTCGTCATCTTTCAAAGGAACATAGTTTAGATTTTCTAACTCAAGAGAAAGTAGACTCGATGTTTTCTCACATAAATTCATATGTATGAAAAGCAAACAAAGAAAAATCTCCTTACGAGTTAGTCGTAAGGAGAATGGGAACTAGGTTTACTCATGCAATAAATTGTAAAAAGATAAGACCTATTTTGTATACTTAATTATATATAAATATGTATAAAAAGCATTATTGGAAAATGTTAGCCAAAAACTTTAATCATGTATCAAAGGATAATGTTGGTCGCATTGAAATTTATCTAATTTTGATATGCTTCAGGAGTGGGGATAATAGTAATAACATAGTCAATCTTACTCGGATTTCCATATTCATCTGGCTCAGTACATTTAGAATTCCAGTCGGAAGAAAAATCGGGTCGCGATGAATTTTCGATAAAATCTGCATAGCCTGTAATTTCAATATATCGATCCAAAACATTTACATCAATAAGTGTCACATTAGTATCCGATAAAATACAGCCATAGCAGTAAACGACTGAAGGGGGTAAGCTAAAGGTTCCGCTGAGCGAGGAACAGCCAAAGAAAGCTAAAGCGTAAATATTGGCAACACCAAAGAATTTGAAATTTCCAACATCGGATAGACCAGGCTCATATTCAAAAGTCACAGAACTTAAACTGGTACATTCCGCAAAAGAAAGGGCTCCAACAGTATATAGTGTCGAAGGAAAATTAACTTCTTTCAAGGAACTACACCCACGGAAAGCTTGGGCACCGATGGTTTCAATCGTCGATGAAAAAGTTACTTTCTTCAATGTCTTCAGATCCTTGAACATCTTTCGATATACTTCGCTTGGCCCTTCCATGAAGTTGTATTCAATAAGGTTAGGAGTTTCATAAAAAAGTGATTCCAATAGCCCGGAATAAGGTAGACTTACATATTTTACATTGGAACAAAATTCAAAAATACCTTCGCCCATTTCGGCATTGTCCGCAAAATAAATCGTTTCAATGTTGTTGCACCCTTGGAAAGCGCGATCAGCGCAGAAAATAAGATTGGGCAAAGACACCAAAGTTATATTTGCACACTGTTGAAAAGCTTTCTCGCCAATATACTTTACGGTTTCAGGAATGGAAGAAATCTTGCTCGACTTAGCAAAAGCCTCAGCGGCAATGCCGGTTACATCATTCATCAGCGCAACGCTAGTCAATGTACCCTTAGGACAGATAAAGGCTGTGCCAAAATATATTAAACCATCAGCTTGATTGTCATACCACAATGTATCCTTAACGCTATCATCAGCAACGTATTCGATTTGATCAATTCCCTTAATTGTCGCCAATTGCGTTAGACCACTAAAGACATTGCTTTCAATAATCTTTGTTCCTGATAAATCAACAGTTGTCAAATTGCTGGCCCCATTAAGGGCCCCGCTGCACACTTTATATTCTTTATCTCCGGTTAATTTAACTGAAGTTAAATCGTTCAATATTCCTTCTTTTGTTCCAATTAAACTCGATAATTTAACTGATCCATCATAACTTAGACTCGACAATTTGTCATTTTCAAGAACAGCATTTCCTAATTCAATCTTTTCATTTCCAGCAATATCAGCAGTTGTAAGATTAAGGCAATCTTTAAAAGCGCCATCGCCAACGTAAGTAACTGACGAAGGAAGAACAACTGAAGTGATTCCTGTTCCCTCAAAAGCTCCAGCCCCAATTCTCTCAAGGCTTGTTGCCTCACTTAAATCCAATGAAGTAAGTTCAGAGTGACCTTTAAAGGCATCGGCAGAAATCGAAACAATGTTTGATGGCACTTTGTATGTTGAATTTCCTAAAGATCCCGAAACATCGTGAATCACATTGCCAAAAGAAATAACTTTTCCAGCATTCAACTGCAAATACGTGCTGTACCAAGGGACGTCATTAAAGACATCCGTTCCAATATAATTAAGATTCTTCAAGTCCTCCATATTGATGCTTGTTAAACTCGTATCGCCCTTGAAAACACCATCATTTATTGTTTCAATATACTGTCCCATCGTCACGCTGGTAATATCGGTTTTGTTCGCCAATAGATTAGTATTTAATGAAACGATTGGATACCCATCACCTGTTGGCGTCGAAGTGACATCAGCGCGAACAGTATCTTCAATCGTAAGCGCTCCATCTTCATAATATCCTTCAATGTTAGTCTTATTGGTCCAAATATAATTGTTCAATATTATTTTATCATCGTATGATTGCGGATCCTCGTCAGATAATTTGGCATATATTTTGTCATCTCCAGCATCCTGGCTATAAATATATCGCAAGTCAAATTTTGTTGTCGAGATTGGATTTTTCCAACTGCTCACACTGCTTGAGGATTCCTCACCGCAAGAAGTCAGAGTCAAGAGACTCAGCAGCGCGATGAAAGTGTAGCATCTTTTTTTATTACGTGTCATTTAACTCTTCTCCTTTTTTTCTATATTATTTTTACGTTAGTATCCAGAGTATAGACAGCGATAGGTTGAGTATCATCAAATGAAAAATCATAGTCTTTTTTCTTTTTATCATATTTTGAAGTGATATCAATATAGCAAACAGATTTACCTATTTCCGCTTTCAAATACTGTTTGCGACCATAATCAAGAATATCTAAAACCTTATGAGCCATCGCATTTTCTGACGTTTCTAGCAATTTGGGAACAAATTTCAATCGATAGTTTGCCGATAGTGATCGACGACCTTCAATATTGACAAAACGCGAGATGAAATTAGCACTAACTCGACACTGGGCGGAGGCAATTTCCGCATAGAAATTAACTGTGTGCTTACCATTTTCACTCTTTTCCTTTGACTTGACAAAGTGACCTTCAGCCTCCACCTCGTGCTTAACTGGATAGATCGAAACATCTTTGTTAAATTCGATATCTTCCAACTCAACGTCAAAGTGCACAATATCACCTTTGGTTATTGCTACTGGCGAAGTTGCAAATACATATTCATTATTTGCTTTGAGTGTAATTAAATATTTATTCTCTTCCATTTTCTCGCACATGTAGCACTCAAGGCCAAAATCCTTGCCGTCGCTGATTGAGTCATTGGGAATCTTAACTGTGTACTTTCCTTTTTTTAATGTTTTAAAAGCGGAAGGAATAGCAATTTTTTGGTCAAACAAAGCCATCTCTTTTTCACCAATTTCCAATGTAACGCGCGAATAGGTCGGAAAATATGGCATGAGTGAAACTTCGGTTTCCTTGTCAAAGATTTGAAGCAGTGCTCCATTGAATTTTACCGCAATAATATCGCCAATCTTTCCCTCATAATCAGGAGTGGTTTTAATAATAATAGAAGATTTAGTTACATTTTCATCAGTAGTAACCACATTCCCTAAATCGCAATATATGAGCGTTTCATTTCCAAGCTTTTCCATGGAGGTAATGATAACATCAATTGTATCCTGACCCTTTTTCTCTGCTATCTTCACATTGTCAGGTCTAATTCCTAAGGTGACATTAGTTTTCCCATCGATATATTCTGAATCGCATTTAACAAAATCTGAAAAGGGAAGTACCATCTTTTGCTTATCTTCAAAAGTTATTTCAACCTTGTCTTGAAGGTGAATCAACGTCGAATCAAAGAAATTCATTTGAGGCGTTCCAATGAAACCCGCTACAAACTTATTGATGGGATGATCGTATAGATTGGTCGGCGTATCAATCTGCTGAACAAACCCTTTCTTCATCACAACAATTCGAGTTCCCATCGTCATTGCTTCCACTTGATCGTGAGTAACATAGATAAAAGTAGTAGCTAATTTCTTGTGAAGTTTAGTTATTTCTGTTCTCATTGATGCTCGCAATTTGGCATCGAGATTAGATAGTGGCTCGTCGAGCAAGAAGACCTTAGGATTGCGCACAATTGCTCTTCCGAGGGCTACACGCTGACGTTGACCACCGGACATCTCCTTGGGTTTTCGCTGCAAATAGTCTTCAATGTCCAAAATCTTCGCAGCTTCAATAACCAATTTATTTATTTGGTCTTTGGGCATATGTCTATTTTTTAATGAGAAAGCAATATTTTCATATACTGTCATATGCGGATACAGCGCATAGTTTTGGAAAACCATGGCAATATCTCTCTCCTTGGGTTGAATGTCGTTAACTAACTTGTTGCCAATATATAAATCGCCAGCTGTAATATCCTCTAAGCCAGCAATCATTCGCAACGTGGTCGACTTACCGCAACCAGATGGTCCAACGAAAACAATAAATTCCTTATCTTTGATATTGATACAAAAATCAGTAACAGCCTGCACTCCATTCGGATAGACCTTATAGATATGATTCAAAACTACATCTGCCATAACAATTTCCTCCTATTCAATCACTGTTATTGATAAGGCGGGAATAGTTAAATTTCCACCTTCAACTTTGGCATATTTTCCATTTGTCGTAAGACAATTTGTAATCTCACCTGTTGCGGATATTTTATCCATAGTCATTTCCTTTGCTTCCGTCCCAAAGTTGATAACTAAATAAGTTTTATCCGCCTCGTACGTCTTATCTAAAACAATTATTTTATTCTCTTCATCGGTGTAGGCCAAAGAAGTCTGACCACGAGCAATCGAAGGATGATAATCCTTAACCCGAAAGACGTGGCTTACAAAGTTCAACAAAGAATTTGGATCATCCTTTTGAACATTCTCCGGCTCAAAATAAAGTTGAGTTCGATCATTTATTCCGGCCTTGAGTTCAGTTGTCGTATAGTTGTCTCCCCAAAGAAATGGAGAGCGGCAAGGTCGATCATCATCGCCATCTTTAACTCCCATCAATCCAATCTCATCGCCATAATACAAGAAGTAATTGCCTTCAAACATATTTTGCAAAGCAATATGAAATTTCAATTGTGGTAAATATAGATTACCTTTGAAACCAAACTGATTAGTTATGCGCCCAATGTCATGATTAGAATTAAAGTAAGCATCGATGTGTTGATCATTTAGTTTTCTTTCGATTCCACTCAAAGCTAGGAATTCTTGGATGTTATTAAGATGAAGCGAATCGTATCTCAATCCGTTGATATATCCACCATTATATCTTGCCAAACTCAAATATCCCGTATCAAAATTAAAGTATGAATCGATTGCCGTATTTTGAATATATGACTTGCATCCAACCATTGACCAAGGCCCCTCAGCTACAATATAAGCCTTAGGATTTGCTTGCTTAGTTACATCATTGATGTAGTCGATGTACTCATAATTTTTTGCGAGATCAATCTTATTTTCGCCATAAAAGGATTGAACCGCATCAAGTCGAAAGCCATCGACCCCACGTTTGAGCCAAAATTCCATATATTCTTTATGAAGAGCTCGCACCGTTTCATTCTCTAAATTCCAGTCGGGCATTCCTGAAGAAAAACCCTCAAAGTTCCAATCGCCAGTCACATTATATAATCTGTTGGAATAACCAGAATAAGTAAAATTGTAGTTTTTATTGATAAAGCGGAAATAATCAACTTCAGGGTGTCTTTCAACTAACTCGGCTGTCGGTCGACCATTTTCGTCAAAGCTATCCTTGTCGAAATCAGTTGTCAAGGCTTGAACTGCCTTGATAAAATACTCATTTAAAGTGGAGGTATGATTCAAAACTAAATCCAAAATAATTTTTATTCCTCGCTGATGACACCCCGCAACTAAATTATCAAAATCCGTCATATTTCCAAAATTCGGATTGATTGACTCGTAATCGATAATATCATATCCGTGATACGATGCCGCTTCCTGAATCGGTGAAAGATATATGCCATTGATTCCGAGCGAATCGTAACCATATGGATCATCAGCACGGCGCAGGTAGTCAAGCTTGTCACTTATTCCCTTTAAATCGCCTATGCCATCGCCATTAGAGTCGGCAAAACTGTGGACAAAGATATGATAGAAATTTCGATAATTGTCACTGTCGATATACCGGTCAGAACGATCAACTAATTCATAATTAGGAATCTCTTCAACCTCGCTAGTCGATTCGCTGATAGATGGTTCAGTGCTAATTAAACTCGAAGTATCGTTGCAGGACACCAGCAAAAGAAGTGACATAATGGCCAACGTTAATTTATTCTTGATTTTCATTGTTGCTCTCCTTGATGATAATTCCGGCGTGCGGTTTTAAAACGTAGCTTACTCCTTGAAGATGAAATTCACCTATGTGGAACAAGCAATTGTGTTCAGTACTTAATTCTATGGTCTGCTCAATATCCAAAAGATTCATGAAAACTTTAATTTTCCCACGTCTATAAGCAAATTTTTCCGCCAGTATCGAGAATGATGCTGAGCGCAAATCGCTTTCTCGCTTTCGAATCGCAATCAATTCTCTAATCGTATTTAGCAGCGAGCCCCTATCTCTAGCTGAAGATTCAACATTAGAATCATGCTCATTGGTCGGTAAGAAAGTTGTATCAGCACTGGAAAATCCAGCATTTTTACTATTGTCAAATCTCATCGGTAATCTGCTACCTGTTCGCTGATATCCTCCCTCAATGGAAGGCATTGAGGTATCGGTAGTCATTCCAATTTCATCTCCGTAATAAATGTAGGGAACACCCGGCATCGTCAAAAGGAAAAGATAAGCGAGCTTAAGCGAATCGCCAGTGAGAAAATTAGCTAGGCGCCACGTGTCGTGATTGCCGGAAATAAATGAAAGTTGCTTGCGGTATTTTCTAGCGCATCGAACTCTTCTATTTAAATCCACGATAAATTTGGAATACAGCAAATCATCATATTTAATAAGCAATGGTTTGCTGAGATTCTTGCTTTGTCGAAATAAATAATGCGAACAATTATTCTCGTGATCCAAAACAAAATCAGAATCAAAACCCGCTTGAAAAGCCTGTTTGGGATTTGACCATTCGCTAGTCATATCAAAATCTTTCACGCCTTTGGCTTTCAAATCGTGACGGATTATTTTCCACAGTTCGATGGTTGCAACTTTTTTATCGTCATTTTTCACCAACGAATCCGCCATATCTACCCGATATCCGTCCGCTCCCAAGTTCAGCCAAAACTCCATGATTGATTCTAAATACTTTCGTCCGTGAGTTACCTCTTTCCACGATTTTTGCCAGGCCGGAGCATTTATTTTATTAAAGCCGTAATTGATTGCTGGCTGATGAGCAAAAAAATTAACATAATAGCAACCAAATCTTTGATAGCATCCAGCGATAAGGTGAGAATCTTTCCAAGCGTCCCAAGCGTTGTTGCTCCAAATGAATAAATCAGAATCGGGATTGGTATAAGCCTTTCCAGAATTGATGAAACGTTGATTTTGCGTAGACATATGTCCGGGAACCAAGTCGAGAAAAACTTTTATATTCCGCCGGTGAGCTTGAAAGAAAAGCTTTTGCAAATCTTCATTGGTCCCAAAGCGCTGAGCCACTTTGAAAGGATCGGATATATCATATCCTCCATCCCTAAATGGTGATTCATAACACGGATTTAACCAAAGAGCATTAAAACCCATCTCAGAGATGTAGTCGAGTTTAGAAATGATTCCATTCAAATCTCCATACCCATCACCATTACTATCTTTAAATGAACTTGGATATATTTCGTAGAATATTAAATCTTTAAATGCGATATCTTTCATTTTTTATCCCTTGACCGATCCGCCGGTGACTCCAGCCACATAATATTTTTGAGTCAATAAGAACAGAATCATAATCGGAATAGAAATCATCACTGAACCTGCGAAAAACATTGTATAGTTCAACTGATAAGTATCGATAGAATTAATCATATTGTACAAACCGAGAGCAACGGTATAATTGTCAGTCTTGTCGCGCAGAATGACCGAGCTATAAATATAATCAACCCACGGCCCCATAAACGATGTCAAAAGAGTATAGACGATTATTGGTTTCGACAAAGGCAAAATAATCTTGTAGAAAACTTTGAAGTTATTGGCGCCATCTATTCTCGCTGCCTCATCAAGCGATTTAGAAATTGTATCAAAGAAACCTTTGGCAATATAAAAGCCACTGCCCGAAGCTGCCGAATAAATAAGAATAAGCGCAATGAGTGAGCCATCGATGCCAACGGCTTTCAATATGTTATACACCGCAATCATCGACATGAACCCCGGGAACATTCCCAAAATCAAGTTGATGTTCATCAATCCTTTTCTTCCCTTGAATCTCAGTCTCGACATTGTATAGGCAACCGAGAAAACAAAGATGGTCGAAATCAGCATAACGCAAACCGCTACAATAAAAGTATTTCCGAACCAGCGTAAGAATGGATAGGTATCAGAGTTCAATAATTTGATATAATTGTCCCACGTATATCCTGTAAGTGGAATCAATGTTGTCGCTGTTCCCGACTCGTTGCGGATAGAGACCATAAAGACAGCGACAATTGGTAAAACCCAAATTAAACACAAAATAATTAGCAACACATAAGTAAGCGTATTGGTCACTATCTGTTTGCGTTTCATTGAATGCTCTCTTCTGTTCTTTGTTTGAATCGCTTCGGAAAGTGCCTGCTCCGTATCAATTCGATTTTTTACGGGCATCAATTTAGTGTTAATCATTATGCAAAATTCTCCTCATCTTTCATCGCTGATGAATTTCGATAGGCAATAAGCGAGAATATCGCACAGATGGCAAAGATCATAATACCAATAACTGAAGCATACGAATAATTCTGCTCATCGACAGTCAACTTATAAAGCCAAGTAACCAAAAGGTCGGTTTGCCCCGCATATAAATAATTAGAATCGTTGTAAGGAGCACCACCGGTTAAAAAGTAAATAACATTAAAGTTGTTGATATTTCCAACAAATTGCGTAATCAAATATGGACCGGTGACGAATAAAATATAAGGCAAAGTTATCTTAAAATATCGTGTGACCGGAGAGGCTCCATCGATTTGAGCTGATTCATATAAATCATTGGGAATATTCATCAAGATACCTGTTGTCGTTAAAATAGTATATGGAACACCTATCCAAATATTGATCAAAACAACGGCAATTCGGGCGGAATAAGCCTGATCCAAAATTGTAATGTGCTCCGTCGAAGCCATCCATCCAAACTGTTTCATAATTAGTTCTACCATACCTGAAACCGATAAGAACTGATTCCACGTGAGCAAAGAGACAAATTGTGGCATAGCGATAGATAGTACGAAACATGTTCGCCATAATTTCTTGAACTTTATTCCCTTTTTATTTATTACCATCGCTAAAATCATTCCGAGGAAATAATTGAGGAAGGTGGCTAGAAAAGCCCAAAGCAAAGTCCACCACAATATATTAAAGAAAGTATATGCGAAACGCGTATCGCCTGAATGCGAACCACCAAACAAGTTAATAAAATTGGTCAACCCGACCCAACTGAACATGGCTGTAGGAAATTGATGAGTGCTATTGTAATTTGTAAAAGCCATCAATATCATATCAATTAGAGGCAAAATGGTGAAGATGCAGATACCTATTATTGGCAAAAGCAATAAAGTAACATAGAATTTTTTATCGAGCAAATCACGAAAGTCATCAAAGGCTCTATTTATATATAAGTGAGCCTCTTTTCTCTCTTGAACGTCAATAGATTTTTTAATAACGCTGTGATAAAAAGCTAAAAAGACAACAGTAATAATAACGGCGAGTACACCGAAAAGCATAATGTTAAAAGAATTATCTCCATATTCGGTATACGTATATATTGCCTCGCTACCCCCATAGGTTGTGCAATAGGCGATAGCCGCATTCTGATCAGTAAAAACAATATTTTCAAATCCAGCTGCAATTGAACTTTCATCAATAGAACAGTAGTAATGTATGCTTACGACACCAAGTGAACGCAACTGATAGATAGCATATCCTCCCACTGCCACAATATAGAAAATAAAAAGAAACTCAATCACAAGATAGCAGATACCTTTAAGTATTTGCCCTCTTCTAATCTGAGAAATTCCTAAAAAGATAAAGGATAATCGGGTCCAAATATCGCCGTGTTTAAAAGCGTACCCCATTTCCTTAAATGATCGTCCAATTTTTCTGACGAGATTGACAAAGAAAAGACCTATACCGATTAAAAAATTAATAAATCCTTGCCCAAGTCTACTAAACGAGTCCTTGAGGCGATATTTTAATTGTTCGTTACTAGGTAATTGAAGATATTCTGTATATGTCATTATGACCCCTTTCGACACATTCTAGAAAAAATGGCAGTGATTCATTTTTTTGAATCACTGCCTTGTAATCAAAACAATGATTATGTTATTAAGCAGCAGTTGAAGCAGCAGTTAGCGTTGCATCAAGCGTTGTTAAATAACCGGTTAAATCAGCATCGGTAGCAGTTGCATAATTGTTTTTAATTTCAAGTTGGCATACAGGCCATGCATCCCACCATCTATTGAAATTAGTATTGTTATTTTGCTTAAAGGTACCAGACATAAGCAAGGCGTTAACAACATCAGCAAATTTGTTTTCCGCTTGGAAATCAGCATCGCTATTCAATTCCGAAGAAGTCGGAACTGTCGAACCATTATTGTGATCCCAACGAAGAAGTTGTCCTTCCGCACTTGCCATATAGTACGCTAATTTTTTAGCCAATGTCTTATGTTCTGAGTTATTAGCTACAACGATTGACTTATAGTCACCAACCGACAATAATTGTCGATCCTCACCGCCCATTTTTACTGTTGGCAAATGGGTCATACCAACATTTTCTGCACCCCAGGCAGTTGCAACCGCATCGTAAGACCAAGAGCCACTGACAAAGGCATGAGAATTAGAAAGGTTGGTACTAATGGTTTCACTATCATCGAAATCACAATTTCCAGCCTTATAAATTTCAACCATCGCTTTAGCCGCATTCAAGGCTGCTGGCTGTTTTAAATAAGTTTCATTAGGATTGGTTCCGTTTTCGGTGAAAATACCATCACCATCAGACATAAAGAAAGCCTGACCATACCATCCATCGGAATTCTCATATGAGAAAGCCGTATCAGTTCCCGCTGCCTTCGCAGTCGCAATCATTGATTCAATGGAAGTTACTTGTTCAGCAGTATAGAAAGAAGTATCGTAATACATAAAATATGTATTAATTGAGAACGGCAACCCATAAAGAGTTCCGTTTGAATCTTCCGCTGTTGACAAAGCACTAGCCGGGATATCACCATCGAGTACTTCATCAGAATCAGTAAATGGTGCAATATAGTTATTAGTAATCATATCAGCAACAACATCACCAGGAACATGAGCAATATCAGCAACCTTTTCCGCATCCTTTGCAAACATACCTCCAACATCGCCTTCGCTGACAGGAGTGGCTGTAATCTTAACCGGTGTCATCGGATTAAGCGCATTGAAGCCATCTTCAATTGCTTCCATCGCGGCTGTATCAGCCGTTGAGGCCCAAACAGAAATATCTACAACTTCATCAGGTACTGTTTGTACCGAAGTAGACTCTTCTGTCGTATTTTCGGATGTTGTTTCATTACATCCAACCAATCCGGTTACAACAAGAAGAGATAAAACGACAACAGGTAGTCTTCTTTTCATAATATATAATTTCCTTTCTTATTATGAGCTTGGTAGTTACTTTCGATAATAAAAATTAGTTCGTTATGAAGCCCAATTTTATAAGTCCAAAATAACTTCCTAAGTACATTTTATGGTCAGAAAGCTATATTATCAAATTGAAA
>JAQWCB010000149.1 GCA_028707375.1 Bacilli bacterium
AAAATACTGAGAACGGCCAGGTAAGGATTAAAACTGCGAAAGGCTGGGGCGTAGAACGCGAAAAAGTAGAATATGAGGACAGAGCGGATATAGCACGAAAAATGGGTTTGTCACTAACTGAAATCGATAAATTGCTGTAAGAGTATGACAAGGATAACTAAGTGAAAGAGCAAAATATAGTATTAGTTGATATATTTGATAATAAAATCGGAGCATGCGGAAAGCAGGTGGCTCATAAGACGGGAAAACTTCATAGAGCTTTCTCCGTTTTTTTATATCATAAAAATTTAATGCTTATTCAAAAAAGGGCATTGCACAAGTATCATTCCAGCGGTTTATGGAGCAATGCCTGCTGCTCTCATCCGCCGGAAAATCAGACATTAACGGATTTCGTTAAGAAGCGTCTATATGAAGAAATGCAAATTGACTGTCCCGTGCAAGAGGTGTTTCATTTTACTTACTTTCATAAATTTAATGATGAGCTCTTCGAATATGAATATGATCACGTATTTCTTGGTGAATATAAAGGGAATTTCAGATTGAATCCGGAGGAAGCCGCTGAAGCAAAGTGGATGAATTTGGATGATTTAGAAAGAATGATGATAGAGCAACCGGAGTTATTTACTGTATGGTTCCTTATTGCTGCGCCTAAGGTCATGAGAATCATAAAAAAGAAATATCTAGAGACCTGCAATTTAATAGGAGGTTGAGTCAGAGGTACAAACTTGACAACATATGACAAAACGAGTAATATACCATATTCTCCCGTTTGACACTTGGAGCAAACAAAAAGCCTGTATCTCTTTGGAAATACAAGAGTACAGGCTTTTATGGTGTTATCAATAAGTGAACAATGTCAGCGAGTTTTCGTTGCCTTGCAAATTTTTTTCAGTTGTTTTAAGGTGACGATTTCGTAGTCCGTGCGAAATCCAAATGCTTCGTGTAAAGCATCGGTAAAATCCGTTCTGGTATAGGTCGGGATATAGCCATTTCCCTTGGATTCAAGGAAGTTCATGTTTCTTAAGCTACTGATCATGGTATCGCAAGTGAATTGATCTTTTAATTTCTTTTCTAGCAGCCTGTAAATCAGCAAGGCCATAAAGCAGGTTGTAAAATGAGCAGTAATCCGGTCGTCTCTTTTCAGATAAACGGGCCTTGCCTTGAATTCATCTTTCAGAATCCGGAAGCACTCTTCAATTTCCCAACGCCGCCGATTGATTCTTGTGATTTCGATTGCATCTTCGTCAAGGTTGGTACATACCGCATAGAAACCGTCAAAGGTAGCTTCGTTTTCAATCAAGTCGGTGTTTAGGCTGTAGATTTCTTTTTCCGCAATTTCTCCGTCGCCCGTGCAGTTTGTCTTTTCAATAAAACGTTTGTAGTCATTTTGGTTCTGTTTGTTGATCTTGGAGGGATTCTTATCGAGAGCAGCAAGAGCACGTTGGATTTGTGAATCGCGGATTTTACGATGATAATCACGATATTTGATGGAATAGGTGACAATGAGCTTTTGCTCCAAATCATCCTCTTTAATCCATCTCTCCTTGTAGAATAGTTTCTCCTTGTACATTTGCCCATCGAGTTCACGGATATCATAAGTTTCAGCGCTGCCGGCAAGACTCCAGCCTTTGGGCTCCAAAGCCCATTCTTTTAGGAAACCTTTTAGCTTCTTGATTGATTGGGTTGTAATGAAAGCTCTGCCGGCTCGATCATTGAATCTCCGATTGCCGGTGGAGGCGAGCCCGGCATCGGTACAGACGACGAATTTTGAAAGTTCAAAATCGGATAGGATCTTCATTTCCAAGGGTTTCAGTGTAACCTGCTCGTTTGTGTTGCCGGGAGTAATGCTGAAGGCAAGGGGAATCCCGTCTCCATCCATGAAAAGACCCATCTGAACAATGGGATTCGGTTTATGCTCCTTGGAATACCCGTATTGTTTTAAACCTTCTTCCTGTTCGATTTCAAAGAAGTAATTGGTGCAGTCGTAGTAGAGAATACCCGTGTTGCGTTTGGAGATGGAGAGACTGTTTTCATACAACTCGGCTTGAATAAAATCCGTTTCCTTGGCAATGACTTCTAATGCTCTGTAGATCTGATGCAGTTCAAAATCCGGCTGTTCAATCAACCCAGGGGAAAGCTCATAAGTGGATCGCTTAGAAGAGGGGAAAAGGATTCTGCCATAAAGCAGCCTGGATAGAATCGAGTTCAGATTGTAATCAAACTTGTATTTGTCTGTGATTTTGTTGCAGATTTTGTGAAGGCCCAGCTCATGGTAGAGTTGCTGCAAAAACAGATATCCCCCATTAAAGCTGCGCTGCTCTCCTTTTTTAATTACTTTGAAAGGGGAATACTTTGCAATGACAACCGGTTCCTGGCCTTCTTTTTCGCGGCGGTTTAGTTCAGCAACATAGTTCTCTGCCCATTCATAGGGATCCTGGTCTCCAAGTTTTTCTTTCAGAGTGTCATAGGTTCCTAGTTTTTCTACAACCTTGTTACTTCGTTTTCCATTTTCGTAAACGGATTTTACAATATAAAAAGAAGCTGCATTTTTCGTCTTGCTTACCTGAAGTCTCATGGCGGTTACTCCTTTGTGCTTTTTCCCAATTATAACACATTGTGTAACATTGTGCAATCTAAAATTATAAAATTTGACAAAAAAATAAGCCTTTTCAAGGCTTTCAGCGCTTTTTTATTCTGTTAAGTGTCAAACTCCCGGGATATTATACCATCAAACGCAATATAACGCAATGATAAAATGTTTATAAAATTAAATAAAAAACCCTGTTACTTTTGCAAATACTTGCATCACAGGTTTTAGGCTTCTAGTATAATTGCCAAACTAGGGAGGGTAAGTGTTAATCGAATTTACAAGTTGACAACGAAAAGGGTAAGTGTTAATGTTTAGATAAATAAATATTCTATATTTTCAGTTTCTATCAATTTAGAGGAGGAGTACAGAATGAAGAAGTATAAGGTATTATGTTTGGTGCTTGCATTGATGCTTGTTTTTAGTCTTGGTGCATGTGGCACTCAGCAGTCCGGCGAAGGAGAGGGTGAAGAGCCCGATGCCAAGGAAGTTACATATCTTACAATGGGAACCGGAGGGGTATCCGGAACATGGTACCCGGTTGGTGGAGTT
>JAQWCB010000013.1 GCA_028707375.1 Bacilli bacterium
AAATAACAATGCCGTGAGGTTTTTGGTGAGCGATGATCTAAACGAAATTAATAAGTACTATCGATATATTATGAGTGTCTCGCAAAAGAAGAAAGATCGTTTGCGCGAGTTGAGAAAACTTGTAAACACTCCTGTGGAAAGCAGCATAGATTTTCGAGTGATAAATAATTGCGAAGTAGGATTGATAGGGGCCTTAGCGAACAATCAGATGTATTCTATCAAGAAACCAGTTGTCCTATTTTCGCAATCGCCAAACGATTCAAATGTCTTAGTTGGCTCGGGTCGAAGTTTGCCTCACATTGATTTTTATCGCATTATGAAAAAACATTCTAATCTCTATCTTACGTTTGGCGGTCATCGAAATGCTTTTGGATTGTCGATTTATGCTAAGGATTTTATCTATTTGCGCGAATGTTTAATAAGAGAATTTAACGAATTGAAGGCGGTTAGACCAGTTGAGAAATATATCGCGATTTCCATTGATGAAATTAATTTTAACTCATTTGATCTTATGAATACGTTTGGACCCTTTGGTACCGATTTTGAATCGCCACAATTTGTTTTGAAAATTAATAGGAAAGACTTAAAATTATCGCATAGCGGTGAACATATATACACTAGATTAAATTCGGAAGGAACTATCACTTATTTCAACTATGATCGGATGATTGATGAAGATGAAAGCGCCGAATTGTATCTAGGTGGCGAATTGATTTTGAATAATTTTCGCAATAATTATAGCATTCATTTTAATGTTGATTCCATTGTTGATGTTCAAAAGGATAAAATAATTGAATGAATTAATTCTCTGGTGCTGCAATTATTAAAAAAAGTAATATTTTAATCGTTTTTTACATTCAAATATTTATATAATATAATAATAAAAAATGTTAAAATAATAACGTATTGCATAGGAGGAAAAATGGAAAAACCAATTAGCGCTTTAGAAATTACCTCTTCGGGAGTGAAGTTGGCGGTAGGATATGTATATCAGCATGATGTGTACATTTTACATGCTTTAGAATCTTCACGCGCACGTTTAGTCAAGGGAAATATTCTTGACCGTGATGAAATGATTATTGCAATAAAAGAATTGGTGAATCAAGCATCAAAGGAATTAGATATAAAAATTGAATCGGTTGTTTTAGGATTGCCATCAAACGGATTGGAAATAAATAGCAGACGCGGGGAGACAAATACGACTGATCCTTCTTCGAAGATTTGTGATTTTGATGCCTCAAATTGCATTTCGATGATAAATAAGCAAAAAGGAATGGATAAAGTTAATAAAAAGTTGATTGATATTGTCCCTTATAAATATATCTTGGATGATAATGTCTCCTATGAGCATTTTCCCAAGAACAAGGTGTCAAAAACTATTGCAATGATTGCTGATGTCGAATTTCTCGATCAAGCATATGAGAAGATGTTTACGAGTGTGGTGACCGATGCCGGATTGAAAATTGATAAAGAAGTCAATGTTACGAATGCGGCGATTAAATATTTGTCCAGTTTTGACATCAAGGTTAACGAGTATGTGTTTATCCATATTGGTGGTCGGATGACTACTTTGGGCTTTGCTTACGACAATCGTTTGGCTAAGGCGCAAGTTATCAATTTTGGATCCGAAGATATTACGGATGAAATTGCTAGAGAATTTAATGTTTCACGCGAGAAAGCTGATTACTATAAAAAGGTTCTTGGCATTGATAAAAATCCCGATTTTGATTTTGTTACCGCCGATGGTTTTAGCGTTGAAGATTTAGCGAGGGTGATTAAGAAAAGTTTGGATAAATTAGTCAATGCTATCAATGATTTTCTCATTGGAATTGAAGAGACGGCAAGGAATCTTTTCATCCTTAGCGGTGGAGGATCAAATCTTTACGGTTTAGATAATTTTTTAGCGTATAATTTCCAAAATAAGATTTTGCGCTTTACTCCATATGTATATGGCGCGAGAAATAAATCTTATACAAATTGTGTGTCTCTCATTAAGTACTTTGCCGAATATGAAATTCACACTTCACCAAGTCGGCCCTACGATTTAACTCTAACTAGAATTTCACCTATTATTGATAAAAAAGGTGGATCGCATAAGAAAAAAATTGAAGATCTTTTAGATACAGGTCTCGATGATGAAGTATTATAGAAAGGTATATTTTTATGGCAATTAATTTGGATGCATTTGAATCATATGTGAAGATTCTTGTTATCGGCGTTGGTGGCGGTGGCAGCAATGCGGTTAATGAAATGGTTGACGATGAATTAAAAAATATTGATTTTTGGGTTTTCAATACTGATGCTCAGGCTTTGGCTACATCGAAGTCCCCTAATCGTTTTGTTTTAGGCGAAGAAGTTACTAAAGGATTAGGCGCGGGAGGAAATCCTGATGTTGGACGCAGTGCGGCAGAGTCGTCATCGGATAAAATTAAGGAAATAATAACTGGTTACGATATGGTTTTTATCGCTTGCGGTGAAGGTGGCGGTACCGGAACTGGAGCGGCACCCGTTGTCGCTAAAATCGCCAAGGATTTGGGCGCACTTACCGTAGCTATTGTTACTCGACCCTTTACTTTTGAAGGTGCGTCGCGACTGAAAAAAGCCACGGCTGGAATTTCGTTACTAAAAGAGAATGTAGATTCGCTCATTATTGTCTCAAATGATAAATTGATGTTTATGAATGGTAAGAGAGCATTGAAGGATGCTTTTAATGAATCTGATAAAGTGCTATCACAATCGGTTAAGACGATTACTGATTTGATTTTGTTGCCTGGAGTCATCAATTTGGACTTTGCCGATGTGCGCAATACCTTGCAGGCTAAAGGACTGGCGATGATTGGGTTTGGAATGGGCAAAGGTGAATCAAAGGCCCGCGATGCGGCGACAGCCGCTATCTCCTCGCCTTTATTAGAAGCTTCAATAAAAGGAGCTAAATCAGCAATTGTCAACATTACTGGAGGCGACGGCGTAACGCTTAACGAAGCACAGGAAGCCGTTCAGTACATTACCGAAGTGGCTGGAGGTGATGTCAATATTATCTTTGGGGTCCAAACCAATCCCCAATTTGATGATACGATGCTAGTCAGCGTAATTGCGACTGAATTTGATGAAGAGATGTACAACGATAATCTGTCCATTATTCCTTCACGCACTGGTCTACCTACTGAACAGAGCGATATGCCCGAGGTTGAATCGGTAAATGACGATGCATCTCCGACTAAGAAACAGGTATCTGATTTTTCTGATGAAGATGATATTTTGCCATCATTTTTTGCAAAAGTGAAAAAAAAGAAGCATGTCAGTCAAGAGATTGAAGATAAGAACCAGGACGCTGTTGACTCTAAAGAAACAGATGATGATTCAGTTAAGATAGATAAAAAAGAAGCACTAGCGGATGAAGCTTCTGATAAAGATAAGAATGAAGAAGAATAGGAAAAAGAAGAATGAATGGTTTTGATGAAATAATTGAGCGTGGTCTAAATGAAATAAAACAGGCCACTGATCAAAATAAATTGAATGAATTAAAGGCAAAATATGTGGGAAAGCAATCGGAATTAGCCCAGGCTATGAAAAAGATTGCACAATTGCCTAAGGAAAAGAAGGCTGATTTTGGTAAAAATGTCAATATTGCAAAACAAAAGATATTGAGCTTTATTGCGTCGCGCCAAGAGGAAATTTCAAATGCGATAATTGATAGTAAGATTGCGAATGAAAAGATTGATATTACCCTTCCTGGTCGCAAGACTGAAAAGGGTAGCAAGCATCCATGGGAAATTATCAAGGATGATTTAATGGAATTTTTTTCAAGTCTCGGATATACGATTGCGGAGGGAAATGAAGTAGAATTGGACCGCTTCAATTTTGAGTTGCTCAATATTCCCAAGGATCATCCCGCCAGAGCGATGCAAGATAGTTTTTATATCGATGATGTCACGCTTTTAAGATCTCATACTTCAGCTGTGCAATCTCACGTTATGCTAAACGCTAAAGGACAAGGTCCAATCAAGGTCATTTGTCCTGGCAAAGTGTATCGTCGCGATGATGATGATATGACTCATTCGCATCAATTTGGACAGTGTGAAGGTTTAGTTATCGGTGAGAAAGTTAATTTAGGCGCACTGATGGAAACTTTGACGCTGATGATTCGCCACATTTTTGGTGCTAAGCGCGAAGTGCGCTTTCGACCCTCATTTTTCCCCTTCACTGAACCATCGATTGAAGTCGATGTATCGTGCTTTGAATGTGGTGGAAAAGGCTGTGACCTATGCAAGGGAACTGGATGGATAGAGATTCTCGGAGCGGGGATGGTTCATCCTAACGTTCTTCGCGACAATGGGTTTGATCCAGATAAATATCAGGGTTTTGCCTTTGGTGTTGGCATCGAAAGGTTAGCCATGTTGAAATACGGAATTGATGATATCCGTAAGTTTTATAATAACGATGTCAGTTTTTTACATCAATTCAAGGGGGAGAAATAACAATGTTAACAACATATAATTTATTGCGTGAATTTGTTGATTTGGAAGGTATTACTCCAAATGAATTGATTAATCGTCTGACTTTTGCTGGTTTTGAAGTGGAAAATTCTTATCCGGTGGCTCAGGCCTCAAAATTGGTCATCGGGCAAGTTATTTCGTGTGAGAAACATCCGGACAGCGATCATTTACACGTACTCAAGGTCAATTGTGGACAAGAGGGAGTATTAGATATTGTTTGTGGCGCTCCAAATGTTCGTCAAGACTTAAAAGTTATTGTGGCCTTAGTTGGCTGCGAATTACCCGCTATCAAGGAAACGATTAAGGCCGGAGTTATTCGTGGAGCACAAAGTAATGGTATGTGTTGCTCTTTGCTGGAATTGGGTGTTGATAAGAAAATACTTTCTGATAAGGAAATCAATGGAATTCATGAATTGAAGGCTGATGCTCCAATTGGTGAAACTAAAGTATTAGAATATTTGGGCTTAGATGACATAGTTATTGATATCAATGTTTTGGCTAATCGTCCTGACTGTTTATCAGTTATTGGTCTTGCTCGGGAAATTTCGGCTCTCTTTGGGACAAAGTGCAAGGAATTGCCAAAATTCGATTTGAAAATTGGTCAGACCTCATATCAAGTAAGCAGTAAGACTAAGGCGTGTGACGTATTTAACTTTGTTGAAGTTAAGAATTTAATCAATGGTCAAACACCTGACAAAATAGTTAAGTATTTGAATGCGGTTGGTATCAGATCTATTTCTTTGATCGTTGATATAGGTAATTTTTCGATGGTGCTAACCGGACAGCCACTTCACATGTACGACTTGGATAAGCTCGCTTCAACTGCGCTAAGTATTGATGATAGTTTTAGTGGGAAAGTCGTTGCTTTAGATGATAAGGAATATGATATTATCCCAGGAGACATTGTTATTTCTGATGAGGAAAAGCCGTGTTGTATCGGTGGAGTTATGGGGCTTAAAAGTGTTGAAGTTGACGAAAATACCAAACACATTGGTATAGAGGCCGCTCATTTTTATCACGCCAATATTCGACACACCGCTACGCGTTTGAACTTAAATTCTGACTCATCGGCTCTATTTGTACGCGGCACCAATCCATATACGGCTTTGGATTCCTTGCAATTGACTGCATCTTTAATTAAAAGTTTAATGCCCAAGGCTGAAATTGTTGGTACAGCAGTTTTTAATCAAGCTGTTGCTCCTACTGCAACTTATCCTTTCTCTTTTGACAAATTGAATCTTCATTTGGGAACTGATTTCAGCGATGAGGAAATTCTTAAGATGCTTAAAAGTTTCCATATTAAATACGAAAAAGGTGTGGCATATTTCAATAAAGATCGCTTGGATTTAGTTGAGCAATGTGACTTAGATGAGGAAATGTTTCGCACTTCATCTCCAAACCGCGTTTGTCAATCGCTTTCCTCTTTACCCCATACTAAGGGCGGATTAAATCCGACCCAGGCAAACGAATTGCGAATAAAAAATCTTTTGCTGGATGCAGGTTTTGATCAAATAGTTTCATATACGTTAGTTTCCTCTGCGAAAGATAGATATCTGCGCGTTTTCAACCAAGACGCATCGCTTAAAGTGTCACATCCCATGAGTGAGGATCACGAATATATCCGATCGGACATTCTTTCTTCCATGGTTGATTCACTTAAATATAATATGCAACGTAAGCATACTGATTTAAAATTCTTTGAAATTTCTCCGGTTAGTTTGTCCGTTGAAAAGGTCGCAACCTATATGTCGCTTGGTCTCTGTGGCAATATTCGCGAGCAGGGACTTATTTCGACTCACAAGGCTGATTTCTACGATATTAAAGGCACTGTCGAACTTATATTTGAAAATTTGGGAATCGATGCGAAGCGTTATCGCTTAACTCGCTGCATTAATCCTATTTTCCATCCTGGTCGTTCCGCCTCAATTTTTGTTGGCAAGACACTCGTCGGTTCATTCGGCGAATTGAATCCCAAGTTGCACGAGTCCGAACTCATCGTTGGTGAATTTGATTTATCACAGATATTAGCGATGCGCGTATCTCCACTTAAGGTAAAACCAATATCTGGAATTCAATCGGTTTATCGCGATTTGGCTTTAAATATTTTGGATGATCATGTGACATCTCAAGATATTGTCGATGCAATAAAACATGCTGGTGGTAAGTATGTCAAAAATGTAGAAATATTTGATTCTTTTGCTCGCGACGGGCATAAGTCTATGGCATTTAAATTGACTATTCAGAATATTGAAGAAAAGTCTTTAACTGATGCCCAAATTAAAAGTTTGATGAATACCATTCTTTTAAGTGTTACTCACAAATTGAAGGTTGAGTTGAAGTAATGAGATACGTTAAGCAATCATTTGAAGAAATATCTATCGATGATTTTTATTGTAAAATTGCTTTGGTCGCCCACAATTGTTACCAGGTTAACAAGGATAAAAATCAAAAAATATTTGTTAATCGCCTTTTGGGATTCAAGCATTATGCTATGATTGAGCACAAGGTTTTTGTTGCAAAGATTGATTCGAACACATATCGTCAGTTGATTGATTTATACAATAGATTTATTGTTTTAGCGACGAATAATGATGATTTCTATTGTGCTTTTTCTCTTCGACCTCTATTGGAAGCGTACGAAAGTAATAATTTGGGAATCCTCGCTGATCTAATCAATATTCTTCCATCTGATGTTCAAGAAATATTTGCTGATTTTCACATGGGCAAAACAACATCGCGTTTGCTTTCGGCGGAAGAGATTGATAGATTGCCGCGAACAGTTTATGACAAAGTCAAATACGTTACTATTAAACTTATAACTGATCGTGGGGTATCTCATGAACTAGTTCGTCATCGCATAGCGAGTTATGCCCAAGAATCGACAAGATATTGCAACTATGCCAAGGATAAATTCTCGAATGAATTAACGCTGATAGAGCCTTTGGACTATCAGGAAAACAAGGCGGTATACGATTGTGTTTTTGGCCAGATTGAGCAAAAGTACATCGAGTTAGTAAATCGTAATGTTGCTCCAGAAATGGCTAGAGCCCTTCTTCCTAACAAATTAAAGACCTCAATAATCATCACTGCTAATGTTCAGGAATATAAGAATATTTTTGCTTTGCGCTGTGATCAGCGCGCCCATCCAGATATTCGTGATATCATGATTCCGCTTCGCGATTATTTTGTTGCAAAGAATTATTTGGTGAAAGCGTAGATTGTCATGTATTCATTAAAGATAAGTCTTGCAAATATGAGCCAACTCTTAAAAAGTCAAGTTGAATATGAAATTTCATTGACCAAGCATGAACTGAGAGTGGTACCAAACGTTGAATCTATCGACAATCTCTTTGCAACTTTTTCCGCTTTCGAAGCAGATAATGGCTATTTAGTTCATGTTGAAATTGATGGAAAGATAAATATCTTTGATCAATCTTCATCGGAATATAGAAAAATAGATATCTTTGACCAAGATGATGTTCTAGTCTCAGATGATAAAGAGCAGACCGACATTGATATAGATCGCGGTGAATGTGAATTTTATCCAATCGTTTTAGCTTTATTTTACTCAGCGGTTCCACTTAGGTATTCTTCAAAACCGATAGAGGTAGAAAAATCTGCTGATTACACATTGATGAGCGAAGACTCCTATGATCAGAATCATGATAAAAGTCGTGAGGATGAGCGCGGTTTGAATCCGTTTGCCAAACTTGATATTGATGAATTTGAGTAAGACGTATTTTTAATATTAAAGAAATATAAGTGACTTGCTAACATTGCCAACATGATTTAGATATAGCTTATATGATAAAGACCTGACAATAGTAATACACTTGGCTTAGTGTGTACTGGTGTTAGGTTTTTTTTGATGGAGATAAATCTGTGTATGCTTCAAAAATATTTTTAGATAAGACCAATTTATTGTTGGCACAGTTACCTCGAGATGATGCTTTTTTCTTGAATTAAGGAAAATTTTATTTGCTACTGGACAAAAATATTGCGCGAATAATATAATAATGGTAGAATATGGGTGAAATAGGAGGAAAGTGGTATGTTTGTTGGTCAATCAATTCACAGTTTAGACAATAAAAATCGACTAGTCTTGCCAGCAAAGTATCGCTCGCAACTTTCATCAGTAGTCTATTTATCCCTCGATTTAGATTCGTGTCTCTCTATTTATTCGGAAGATGTATATGGACAAAAGGCGGAGAAAATTAATGCCCTTAGTGATTTTGATAAAGATAGTCGTGCTCTCAAACGTATATTTTTTGCTAATTCATGCGAGGTAACGATGGATAAACAAGGAAGGATTATGATACCCATGTTCTTGCTTGAGAAAGTCAAGATTGAAAAGGAAGTGGTAGTTGTTGGTGCCTTTGATCATATTCAACTTTTTTCCAACAAGATTATTGATGGACTTCTTGTTCAAGATGAAAGTTGCTATGAGGAATTGGCATCACACTTGAATGAAGCAAAGAAAAATGGATAGCAATTATCACGTACCTGTCTTATTCAAGCCAGCCATCGATGGTTTGAAACTAAAGGATGATTCAATCGTTCTGGACATGACCTTGGGTCGAGCTGGGCATTCATCAATTATGCTTAGTCACATTAGAAAAGGTCACCTATATGCCATCGACAAAGATGAGACTGCGCTAAATTATTCGCGTGAAAGACTTGCTAAGATAGGCTCTAATTTTACCTTATTTCAAGGTAACTATTCGGAATTCACCGATATTCTTAGGAAAGAGGGAATCAATGAGGCGGATGCCATTTTGCTCGATATTGGTGTAAGTTCACCACAATTTGATAATCCTGATCGTGGCTTTAGTTATCGTTTTGATTCTAGACTTGATATGCGTATGAACTGCCATCAAGAATTGGATGCATATTATGTAGTTAATAATTATACGGAAGATCATTTGCGGAAGATTATTTATGAATATGGTGAAGATAAATCAGCTGCGAAGATTGCTCGTGCTATTGTTAAATCTCGGAGCATTAGACCAATTGAGACAACATTTGAATTAGTCGATGTAATCAAATCGTGCTTACCTTATTTCGTTTTGAATAAACCTGGACATCCAGCAAAACAGACCTTTCAGGCTATACGATACGAAGTGAATCAAGAAATAGAGGAATTGAAGACAGGGCTCACTAAGGCCATTAACTTTCTAAGTTTACATGGAAGACTTGCGATAATCACTTTCAATTCGTTGGAAGACAAAATCGCCAAGAATATAATCAAGGATTTTACTCAGTTACCATCAACCAACAGACACATGCCACCAAATTTGAATGTAGAGTCCATTAAATTTACTAGAGTTACAAAAAAGCCAATAATTCCGACTGATGAAGAAATATTAAATAATCCCAGATCAAAATCTGCAAAATTAAGAATAATAGAAAGGACAGGTAAATAGTATGTATGAAATGAAAGATAAGCTAGTAAAAAATCACTACAAAGGTATTGATAAGAAAATGCGCATTATGGCAATTATATCGACCACGCTACTTTTTGTTGCCATCTGTGTATTTGTTCCTTTGACAGCAAATTTACAGTATCAGAATGTTCAGGCCAATAGGGAAGATAATAGTCAAAATCCTGTTATCGAAAATAATGATCAAAGCAGCCTAATTTATTTTGATGAGGACTAAAAGAGTTAAATCATCAAAAAAGATGAATCAATAGTTGATGCATCTAATCAATCCCTGATTATTTTCTGTAGAGAGTAATCAGGGATTTTTATTTAGTCATAGCACTGAATATTTTAAAATCAAATATATTATCTAATAACAATTTTTTAATAGTCCAGGTAACAATTCTAATATTTATGAAAAAAAACGTACAAAAATGCAAGCAAATGGCATATAATTTGGTCTATTTCTTTTGTCTTGTAACTAAAATTGACGAGTGATAGAATACAACTGACAATTTTGTGTACATTTTAATGATGGGTAGGAGGGATATAAATATGGATATGGATTTGAGAATACGCAAGTCAAAACATTATTTGAGGAAAAGTATCATTTCTTTATTGCAGAGGATATCTTTTGCCGATATCAATGTATCAATGATTTGCAAGGAAGCTCATGTTAGCAGGGTAACCTTTTATAATTATTATCGCGATAAGAATGAATTGGTTGAGGACATTGTTAAAATAATCCTTAGCTCGACTATTAGAAAAACGCATATCGAAATGGGGACTCGAAATGTCGATATTGGTTTTTTCCAATGTCTTTTAACAAATGTCGTCGAAAATTGCTATTGGTACGAGAAGTCTATTCCTGAATTAAAATCAGTTGAAAATATTGATGTTAAAAATATCATTGACAAAATTTTTTTCAGCGAGATAAGTCAATTTATGAAGCGTTTCGTCGAAATGCATCACATTAAAATAGATTACAATATTGCCACATCATTTACCGTTGGAGGTTTTTCTAAGATGATATTTGATTGGATAAGAGATTCTGACGCTGATAATTGCGAGGAAAACAAGGAATTATTGAAGGATACGATCAATAATATTTTTTCACGACTCAACAAAAATAAACCATATCTGGAATGCTGTTGTGTGAATTGATTGTCAATTTAATTAATTTAAAACTCCTTGGATTTTTATTCCAAGGAGCTTTTTTAACGCTCGATTTGCTTTGAGTCAATATCCTTATGAACCATTTCCACAAAGGAATCAATGGGAACAGTAATTTGTTCACGCTTGCCATATATGCGATATGTAATGGTATTATCATTGACCTCATTGTCGCCGATGACCAAAGTATACGGAACTTTTTTGGTTTGCCAATCGTGGATTTTATATCCAAGTTTCTCATCGCGATCATCAATTTGGCAACGAATGTCACTATTTGAAATAATCTCATTGATCTTTTGACTATAACTGAGATGAGCAGTGTTATTTACAGGTATAATAACTACCTGTTTGGGAGAAAGCCAAGTCGGGAATGCACCTTTGAAATGCTCAATAAGAATACCGGTAAAACGTTCGAGCGAACCAAAGATAGCACGATGGAGCATAAAGGGCTCGACTTTTTGCCCATTAGCATCCACATATTCGCAGTGAAAACGTCTAGGTAAATTCATATCCAACTGGATTGTACCACACTGCCAAACTCTCCCAAGTGAATCGTGGAGTTTAAAGTCAAGTTTGGGACCATAAAAAGCACCATCACCTGGATTGATTTGATATGGAATATTATTTTGCTCAAGACATTTACGCAAAATGCTCTCAGCTTTATCCCAAGTTGCAATCTCGCCAATGTATCCTTCTTCGGGACGTGTTGATAATACGATGTAATAAGGTAGATTAAAAGTTTTATAAACTTCATCGAAAATTTTGAGCAGTATTTCAATTTCGGACTGAATTTGATCACCGCGAACAAAACAATGTGCATCATCTTGAGTAAAACTTCTCACGCGGAAAAGTCCATTTAGAGCACCGGAAGCCTCGTGACGATGAACGTGTCCTAACTCTCCTATACGTATAGGAAATTCTTTATATGAATGTGGTTGATTTTTGTAGACCAAAATTCCACCAGGGCAATTCATAGGTTTGATAGCAAAATCTTTGTCATCAATCTTGGTGGTGTACATGTTTCCATTGTAATGCCCCCAGTGACCAGATATTTCCCATAATTCGCGCGACAAGATTATTGGGGTATCAATAATTTGGTATCCGTTTTTAATATGAAGTTTTATCCAATAATTTTCCAATTCGCGACGCAAAATAAGTCCATCATTCAACCAAAATGGGAAGCCAGGACCATATTCTGAAAGCATAAATAAGTTCAATTGCTTACCGAGCAATCGATGATCAGCTTTCTTTCGCTCTTCAACCAATTTTAAATATTCATTTAAATCATTTTGACTAAAAAAGCAAGTTCCATAAATACGAGTTAACTGTTCATTGTTTTTGTCGCCATGAAAATAAGCACCGGCGATAGAAGTTAATTTAAATGCCTTGCAAAGAGAAACAGATTTGACGTGAGGTCCCTTGCACAAATCAGTAAAGTCACCTTGAGTGTATATGGTCAAAGGTCCATTCAATTCATCAATGTGTTCAAGCTTAAAATGCTGATTCTTAAAAATGTTTTTTGCCTCTTCATGTGTCACATCTTTTCTTTCAATAGGATATCCGGCATCCACAATTTTATGCATCTCTTTTTCAATGGCCGGAAAATCTTTCTCGGAAATTGGATTTTTAAATTCTATATCATAATAAAATCCTTCGTCGACAGCAGGGCCGAAGGCGATTTGAGCCTCAGGGTAAATATGCAAAATGGCCTGAGCTAAAACGTGAGCACACGTGTGATTTAAAACGCGAAGAGCCTCGGGTGAGTCTCGAGTGATTACTTCGAATTCACCGCCATCAGTTAAACTTTCGCGATAATCAATCAATTCCCCATTTAATTTAACAGCTAAACACTTTTGAGCTAGCGAAGTGGAAATGCTTTTTGCAGCATCCAACCCGGTAATTCCCTTGTCGACTTCGATTTTTTTGCCATCTTTTAATGTTAATTCCATAAGTATTTCTCCTTTATTTTGAAAATAAAA
>JAQWCB010000150.1 GCA_028707375.1 Bacilli bacterium
ATGACACCACCGCCAACGATAGTTATTGAATCGAAATCATCAGTATTTGATAGAACCTTATCAGAATCCATCACAAAGGGTAAATCAATGCCTTCAATGGGTAACTTTGCAATGGAAGAACCAGTAGCAATAATGCACTTATCGAATTTTACGATAGCTTTTTCCACTCCTTCCACCTTAATAGTTTTATTGTCAACAAAGACACCATCTCCTTTTACCAAATCAACATGGTTTTTCTCGAACAGAGTCTCAATACCATTTCGCAGGGCAGAAACGACCTGATCTTTGTGCGCAACCATTCCTTTAAAAGAATATGAAGTATTGTCATTTGCAATGCCGAATTGCTTACTAGTAACACTGTCGCGATAGATATCAGCTGAGTGTATCAATGACTTTGTGGGAATACATCCAACATTTAAACAAGTTCCACCAAGATAGCCTTTCTCAATACATACAACTTTTAAGCCCTGCTTAGCAGCATATATAGCCGCTTGATAGCCACCAGGACCAGCGCCCAATATGGCTAAGTCACAATTGATAGTTCCTCGATCAACTATTTTGGGAGCATCGCTTGGCTTAATCTTGGCAGGAGCCACTTTTGCATATGGGCTACCGCTTTTTAATATGTCGCCTTCCTTAACAAGTAATTTAACAATTTGGCAATCTTCAGTTGACTTTATTGGCGTTGTCAATTTTCCGGCTTCAACGCGCAAAATAACATCGTCTTTGGCAACAGTGTCACCTTCGCCAACACAAAGTTTTGTAACTTTATAATCCATTGAGGAATTGGGCAAATCAGCAATCAATTCCGAATCCATTTTTTCGTCCGTTTTTGGAGCAATATCAAAAAGTACATCTCCAGTATTTACATCTTGTCCTTCTTCAACAAGAATACCAGTTATTTTTCCATTAAAACCGACTTTGCAAGGCTGAACTAACTTCAGTGTTTCAATCTTGCATACAACATCGCCCTCTTTAACATAGTCGCCAACTTTCACATTGATCTTACCAACTTTTCCATTGAATTCCGATTTAATATCCATTTTTCTCTCCCTTTAAATAAATGATAACTAACTCTTTGGTGACACAAATAAATGTTTCAATATACAAAAATATTTTAGGAAAATTTTTCGTGTCCTTAATGAAATTTTACCTACGTTTATTATATAAACTTTGCCCATCATTGTAAAATAAATATTGCTAGATAAAAATCTAATAAAAGGCCTGAGAATTATCTAATTATTGCCACTAGTTACTCCGCCTTGACTTTAACTACATAGCGATTATTTTTATCGCGCGTTTTAGTTGCGATTTAGCCAAAAGAGGCTATGATATATTTAGATGCTAAAATTTAAAAAGGAGGTTTTTTTATGAATATTAGATTAAAAAGTGAGGTCACTCTCAAAGACGGTGTGGTTTGTGAGGCTGTATCGGGTCATCATAAAATCACTTTTGATGAATCGAAGGAAGATGGGGGAACTGATACCTCTCTAAATCCGATGGAAGGTTTACTTGCAAGTTTGGGCGGATGTCAAGCGATTACGGCAAAATACTTGGCGGGAAAAGTTGGTATTGATTTGAAAGGATTCCGCATTGAAGTCGAAGGTGATTTTGATATGTCGGGGTTCAACGGTGATCCAACCGATATTGGATATCATTCTATCCAGTTGACCATGCACATCGATGCCAATAATACTAAAGAAGAAATAGAAAAATTTGCCAAACTTGTGGAATCAAAATGCCCAGTTAGTGAAACAATTAAGCACAAAGTGCATGTTTTGCCGACAAAAGTGGTTTGTGAAGCGTAACTGACGACTTGATATTTATTGTATTTCAGCAAGTGTTGCCCTTGAGTTTTGCTCTCAAGGGCTTTTTAAAAAAAGAAAAGATATAAAATTAGCACTCAACTATTGAAAGTGCTAAGAAAATGAGTACAATAGTTAATAGTGAACACAAGGAGGAAAGTATATGAAAGAAGAAAAAGAGTTCCAAACTGAGTCGAAACAATTACTAAATTTAATGGTTAATTCTATTTATACCGATAAAGAAATATTTTTAAGAGAGATTTTGTCGAATGCATCTGATGCTATTGATAAATACAAGTATCTATCGCTGACCTCAGCTGGCAAATATCCGCAGAAAGACTACCAAATAAATATTGTGGTCAATAAAAAAGAGCGCAGTATTGAAATTGTTGATAATGGTATTGGTATGAATAAGAACGATATCATCAATAATTTGGGAACCATTGCTAAATCTGGTTCAAAAGAGTTTTTAGAAAAGGCCAAAGAGGCTAAAGAAAAAGGCGAGAATGTCAATATTATTGGTCAATTTGGTGTTGGTTTTTATTCGGCATTTATGGTTGCGAAAAAGGTTGAAGTAAGAACGAAGAGCGTTGATGATAAAGGATATTTATTTGAGTCGGATGGAATATCTAAATATACAATTACTGACGCTGATAAAGAAGACACGGGTTCATCAATCAAAATATTTTTGAAAGATGATACCAAGGATGAAAAATATTCTGAGTATCTTGAAGATAGCAAAATTGAAGATTTGGTCAAAAAGTATTCTGATTATATTCGTTATCCGATAAAAATGGATGTGACCACATCAAAGCCTAAACTTGATAAAGATGGGAAGGAAATAAAAGATAAATATGAGGATGTTATTGAGAACAAGACATTGAATTCAATGATTCCCCTATGGAAAAAGCCCAAGTCCAAAGTTACCGAAGAGGATATGGACAAATTTTATACCAGTCGCTTTAGTGACTATGAAAAACCTTTAATATCGATTTTTGTTAAGGCGGAGGGGCTTTTGAGTTATAATGCTTTGCTATATATTCCCAGTCACGCTCCCTACAATCTATATTCTGAAAACTACGAGAAAGGAATCGCTTTATATTCCAAGGGGATATTTATCAAAGAGAAATGTCCTGAGCTGATACCTGATTATTTGAAGTTTGTCAAAGGTTTAGTTGATTCAGATGATTTTTCGTTGAATATCTCACGTGAATTGCTTCAAAATTCACCAGTGATGAAAAAGATTGCGAGCAATATTGAAAGTAAAATATTGTCGGAACTTTTGAAATTGAAGAAAGATGATTATGAAAAATATTTAAAATTCT
>JAQWCB010000151.1 GCA_028707375.1 Bacilli bacterium
GTCGTTGATATGCGTTTGAAAACAATTGCCGACTGTGACACATTTGATATTCTTTTTTCAGTATTTTATAATATTTATATATCAAAAAAGGAGGAAAATAAATGAAAATAAATACTACTTTACTTTTATTTTTTTCAGTTTTAATGCTGAATTCTTGCACCAATGCCAATAATATAAGCAGTCAATCTGTTGCTGATGGCTTAGAAAGTTCTTTGTTAGATGGCACTAATGAATTTGGGGAAGAATCAGTTTCTTCAAGCGGTAATCTATCGTCTGACAATCCAAACAATTCAGAAAATTATTTCGTTGGAATGTTGCCTAATAGCATTAGGTTTGACAATATCGACTTTTACCAACATGGAATTTTTGATATTGAAACGGCTCCATTAGTTGAACTTTTAGGATATTTAGTTCATGAAGAGAATCTTGACAAATATGATAATGACACTTTAATTTACTGTCCTGTGGAGTTCGAATCAGTGTCAGAAGAAAAATTACCTGTTTATTCTGTTGAAGGTTATCTTAAAAATGATGCTATAGCTGTTAAGGCTTTTTTAACCAATATACTTTTTACTGCTGTGAAATGAGATTTTTAACAAATTATGAAATTTAGATTTAAAACAATGTTAGTGAGTTTGCTAGGTTTGTTAGTTGTTAGTAGTTTGTCCGGAATCGGTATATCTGATTTTTCTATTGGTAGTCTTTCGCTCATATAACTATCGCATTTGGTAGCACGTTGCTTATATCATTAAAAAGTAGGTAGCATTTGAGTAATATCAACACATTGCATAAAAAGTTCCCTATTTATAGGGGCTTTTTAATTCTTGCCATATTGGTCTAAATGATATCCATATAAAAATATCATTATTTTTCTTTATTAATGATTTGGACGAGGCAAATTTATATTTTTCAGTATATAAATTAAAATCAGCATTTATTTGTGATAAAAGAAACCAGGGACTGAATTTTCAATTTCTTTGATTAATATCTCATACTCATTTTGCTTCATAGCACGTTCTTTGAGGAACAATGACTTACTTTTTACAAATAGCCATATGGCGACAATAATCCATATTAAAACTGATGCAATTAAGATTATGTAGGAAATAATAGCAAACCAAGGATAGTTAACAGCAAGACTATTATTGCTCCATATCAAACCGCCAAAAGTTAGGTCTATTATGGATGAGATATAGAAATCAAAAAGAAGTATAACTATAGGTTTTATGTGGAATATATTTTTACAGTTGTTTCTACGAAGAAATAAAAAATGAATCCAACTATGAGGATTTATCATATATTCTTTGTAGAGCAAAAAGGATGGATATATATACCACCTTGGACCATCATCATTCCAAAAAAGCACTCGTGCTTCAAACAATGATAAGCATAATTGAAGTAAAAAAATTTCCATAATAAAATTATATATATTTGTTTCGTGAAAATCCATCAATTTTGATTAATGAATTTTTTTAATAAAAACCAAAGTACTTTGGTTTGAAATTAGATTATTCAATCATTTAAACATGATATTCGAAACTATAAATATAAAAAATATAGTATCAAATTAACTTTTATGAAAGTTCTTTGTTGTCTTTTACATATGCCCAGAGGATTATTCTGATAAAAAATTGAGCAATCCAAGATCAATAATAGATGGTTTTCCTATAAATATTTTTTTAATCTTGTCAATCTTGTATACTTAAAGTGATGATGGGAAATGGGAGGATAATAATATGACGGACAAAGAAAAAATGCTTAAGGGTGATTTGTATTTTTCTAATTGCAAAGAGCTTGATGATATGCGCAATGCAACAGAGAAAATAATGCAAGAGTTCAACGATGATATAACTGACTATACTAAAAGAGATAAAATAATACGCAGTCTTTTTAAAAAATGTGGAAAGAACGTTTTTTTCCGAGGCGATTTGCATATTGACTACGGATGTAACATCAGTATAGGTAATAACTTTTTTGCTAATTTTGGGACGATTATGTTAGATGTGAACGAAATTGTTATTGGTGATGGATGCATGTTTGGGCCGCGCGTTTGCTTGTATACAGCCGGGCATCCTGTTCCTTTTCAGGAGCGCAATTCGGGATTGGAGTATGGGCTAAAAATAGTTATTGGAGACAATTGTTGGCTCGGTGGAAATGTTATTGTCAATCCCGGAGTTACCATTGGCTCAGGATGTGTGATTGGAAGTGGATCTGTTGTGACCAAAAACATTCCTGACAATTCGATTGCGGTGGGCAATCCGTGTCGAGTTCTGCGTTCAATCGGCAGTGAAGATCATAAATACTGGCAAGAAAAAATAGATAAATACAATCGCGATATTTAACTATCTATCATTCGAAAATAATCATATAATATGATAGATGTGTAAACTAGATGGGAAATAGAACTAAGAAAAATTGAAACTGGAGATTCATATGAAAAAAAGCCTTGTATGTGCTGTCTTAACTTTTTTTGCTTTGGGTTATTGTCATGGTTATGTTGGCGATAATCGCGTTTTAAAGGCCCAAAGCAACAATACAGGTGGAGATAAATTAAATCTTGCGGATACCTCAGCGGATGATGTTATTAGTTATTATAACGGTGTCGATGGTTTGAAAGGTGATAGTTTAAAGAAAGAGTTAAATTCCATCATATCTAGTGACATTTATACCATTTCTGATAGCAAAGTTTGGGATTGGATGAAAATAACTGATCGCGATTGGTCAATCGGTTCCGCTGTTGATCCTGATAGCTATACTTTTAGTAGTGATAATAATTACTTTTTTTACAATTTGTATGCTTCATATAACGGCGATGCAAGCCGAGCGGTCAATCGCGGAATGAATTCTTCCGGGAATACTCTAGTTGACCGTGAGCACTGTTGGCCTAAATCGTTGGGTTTTAAGCTTTCATCAACGAGTTCCTTTGTTAAACCGGCGGGGACTGATTTACATCATTTGATGGCTTCTGATCACAATAATAACAACAAGCACAGCAACTATGCTTATGGCGAAGTTGACACCTCAAAATCATACGATAGTGTTGACGATAAGGATAGTCAGGGAAATAGTGAGCCGACTGGTCTTCTAGGTTATTCTAAGCTATGGAATAATT
>JAQWCB010000152.1 GCA_028707375.1 Bacilli bacterium
GTTCGTAAATACTGGGAAGTATTTCAAAAACTTTATGATACTAATGCTAATTTTCTTCTATTTATTAAAGATTTTTATAATTATGTACAAACGAGTGGTATGAATGTAAATCAATTGAAAGAATATAATGACTTATTTGCCCAATTGGAGCACAGATTTAGCGAATATTATTTAAAAGGAGTCAAGGACAAGACAATTAGAGGCGACATTGATCCACAGATATATTACTTTGCTGCTAGCCATTCTATTCAGAATCTAGCTATAAAATTGGCTGGTCGACCAATAATAGAGGTGGATGAAAAGATCGACCACGATCAGCAGATTAAGATGGCTATCGATGCTTTTATTTTACTTATTACTCCCAAGGAGTAAGTTATTATTAAGATTTAATATTGTGTGTTGGAAAAATTCATTCAGCAGAAAGGCTGATAGGAAAGGAATTCTATGAAAAAATTAGAATGTGAAAAAATTTTCAAAGAGCAGTATAATACTGAGCCAAAATCAGAATATTTTGCTCCAGGACGCGTTAACTTGATTGGCGAATATACCGATATCGCGGGTGGAAGTGTGCTGCCTATGGCTATTCAATTAGGCATATGGGCTGGCGTTTCTCCTCGGGATGATGAAAGGATTGTCATCTATTCCTTGGAGGATAAGGAAGAGTTTAGTTTAGCAAAATTAGTTAAACAAAAATCACAATGGATAAATTATGTCATCGGTGTTTTTTATGTATTTAGTAAACATGGATATCGAGTTAAGCAGGGATTAAATATTGCGCTTAATAGCAATCTTCCGACCGCCTCTGGTCTATCATCCTCGGCCGCTCTCGAGGTCTTAATTGGTACAATCATCACCGCCGAGAATAAACTTGAGGTAACTAAGCGCCAAATAGTCCAATTTGCTAAGGAGACGGAGAATGATTTTATCGGCTTAGCGAGTGGAATTATGGACCAATTTGCTTGTGAATGCGGTCGGGATGGAAAGGCAATTTTACTTAACACCAAGACACTGGAGACTGAATATGTTCCATTTGACTTAGGTAACAACGATTTAGTAGTAATGAATTCCAATAAGAAAAGAACTTTAGCCGACAGTAAATATAATCAGCGCGTGCGTGAAATGAACGAGGGACTAGCTGATCTAAATAAGTATATTAACATTGATGATGTTTGCTCGTTGACACCTGATTTATTTGAAAAATACAAGGATAAGATCAAGAGTGAAGTCTCTTGTCGTCGCATCAAACATCTTGTCTATGAAAATCAACGGGTTCTAGATGCCAATAAGATTCTTTCGCGAGGCGATATTGATGGTTTTGCGCAGTTTCTCAATCTGTCACATCAGTCACTGCGCGACGATTTTGAAGTGAGCGGAAAAGAACTTGACACCTTGGTTGAAATTGCTATCAGTGGTGGAGCCAAGGGAGCAAGGATGACCGGCGCTGGATTTGGTGGCTGTGCTATTTTTATCTCTGATAAGAATAAGACACAAGGAATAATGAATAAGGTTCGAAAGGAATATAAAGAAAAAATTGGTCTGAATGCTGAATGTTACATCGTTCGAGCCAGCGATGGAGCAAGGAAAATAAAATGATGAGCATTGATAAAATAATATCTTCGCTAATTGCTTACGCCTTGCGCAATAAATTTATTGATTCGCAGGATGAAATATATTGTACCAATCGCCTTCTCGAACTTTTTCAGTGCGAGACATATCGGAAAACTGATAGTGATAGCAACATCGATAATGTCATGAAAGAAGCATTGAACTACGCTGTACAAAAAAAGCTTCGTTCCTTTGAGAATCAGAATGAAATTGATTGTTTTGATGCTTTGATCATGGATACAATTTTGCCTCGTCCATCGCAGGTAATCACTAAATTTAATCATCTGTACCATCAATCGCCAAAGATAGCGACTGATTGGTATTATGATTTGGCGATAAAGTCCCGCTACGTTCGCAAAGATCGCTTGGCAAAAAATATTATGTATTCTTATCATCGACATGATATTGATTTAGTAATAACTATCAATCTATCAAAACCGGAGAAAGATCCAAAAGAGATTGCGCGCCTTCGCTCAACCCCTTCATCATCTTATCCCAAGTGCCTGTTGTGTAAAGAAAATGAAGGATATTATGGCAGCTACTCCCACCCGGGACGCTCAAATCATCGAATCATCCCCCTCAGTCTTGGCGATGAAGATTTCTTTCTTCAATATTCACCCTACGGATACTTTAACGAGCATTGTATCATTTTGAAAAAAGAGCATGTGCCAATGGCCATAACTTCCAATACTTTTAAGCAATTTGTTGATTTTGTTGATAAATTCCCGCATTATTTGATCGGTTCTAATGCTGATCTACCTATTGTTGGAGGTTCAATTCTCTCGCACGAGCACTTTCAGGGCGGACGATATGAATTCCCACTCAATCGGGCTTCGGATTTATGGCAATTTAAATTGCTAGAATTTCCCGCATGTCAATTTTCTATTCTCAACTGGCCAATGTCAGTCATCAAAATCAGAACGACAAAAAGTGATGAATTGATTAGCGCCTCGACTAATATTCTACTTAAATGGCGAAATTATACCGATGTCGAAAGTGAAATTGTTGCGGCTGAACTGGATGGAACCATGCACAATACTATTACACCAATATTGCGTCAGCAAAATGGCGTGTACGAGATGTATTTAGTTCTTAGAAACAATAATACTAGTGCTAGGTATCCCGATGGCATCTTTCATCCGCACCCCAAACTTCATCATATAAAAAAAGAGAACATTGGATTGATAGAGGTAATGGGTTTAGCTATCTTGCCAGGAAGACTGAAAAAGGAACTGGCCGAATGTCGAAAGTATTTACTCGATACTGGCAATAACAGAATTGACGATTCTATTCAAAAGCATGTGTCCTGGTTAAATGAGATAAAATTAAAATACTCTATCGATGATAAGAATGTCGATTCAATTTTGAAAGATGAAGTAGCCTTGGCCTTCAGTCAGGTTTTAAAGGATAGTGGAGTCTTTAAAATGAACAAGCAAGGAAACTGTTCTTTCAAAAAATTTATTTCAACTCTATAATATGCTAGTGTGAGCAATATAAAGGAG
>JAQWCB010000153.1 GCA_028707375.1 Bacilli bacterium
CAATTTTAGCTCGAACTATGGAAATACCGGCCATCGCCTCTGTTTCCAAAGAATTCGATTTAAGTGATGACAAAGCCGTGGCGATTCTTGATGGAAGCAATGGTAAGTTATTAGTGAATTACGACACCGATGTTCTTTTGAAGTACTTCAAAAAGCAAAAAGAGGCTGAACAGACCAAGCGCGATCTTCAAAAATATCTTGGGAAAAAAGCTCAGACTGTCGATGGAAAAACCATCAAGATTAACGCTAATATTTCCTCCGCGGCCGAAGTCGAAACTGCCAAGAAAAACGATGCGGAAGGCATCGGACTCTTCCGTTCGGAGTTTATCTATTTATCGGCGACTGACTATCCTTCTGAGGATGAACAATTTATTCAATATAAAAAAGTTGTTAAGTCGATGGGTGAAAGGGAAACTGTCATTCGCACGCTAGATATCGGCGCTGACAAAAAGATTGGCTATTTTGATTTGCCCGAAGAAAACAATCCAGCTCTTGGCTATCGATCGATACGAATATGTCAAGATCGAACCGACATCTTTCTCACTCAATTACAAGCCTTATATCGCGCTTCCGCGTTTGGTAATCTATCCATAATGATACCGATGATCATCAGTGAGAAAGAAATAGATTTTACGCATAACATGTGTGAAATAGCTCAAAAGAATTTGGACGCTCGCGGATTAAAATATAATAAAAATATGCGTGTGGGCATCATGGTCGAAACACCATCAGCGGCTATCATGTCCGATGTTTTTGCTCACAAAGTTGATTTTTTCTCCATCGGTACCAATGATTTATCTCAGTACACTCTCGCTATCGATCGTCAGAATCAAAAATTGAATAAGTTCTTTAATCCGCGCTCGCGATCCATTCTTCGTTTTATCAAAATGATAACAGAGAACGCTCATAAAGCTGGTATCCCAGTCGCCATCTGCGGAGAACTCGCTCGCGATCCTCAGCTCACTAGTTTCTTTATCAAGATAGGAGTGGATGAACTATCCGTATCCTCTCCTTACATTCTTCAATTGAAAGCCAATATCAGTAAGTTGAATACCAGCAACACCAACATCAATAAGTATTTAAATTAATTTGAAAATTATAAAAGCGATAATTCATGATGCTAGCTAAGTTTTAACTTTCAATATATTTTTTGTTGGAAAAAATCTCTTTTCTTGTTAAACTTTCTTATAAAGTTACTAAACGTTATTGTGAAATATAGAAAGGATTTTTACGATGAATGACATGATAAGTCAAAAACTTAGTACCTATCCTGCGTCAGTCAAAGATTTATTTATTCAGATTAGATTTCTCATTTACGAAGTTGATGACAAAGTCGAAGAGAAGTTGTGGGCCAAACTTCCTTCCTATTATAGAGGGGATAAATTCATTCGACTTATTCCTTTTAAAAATCACATCAATATCGAAGCCAGTTCCATCAAGAATCATCGCGAACTATTTACCGAGTATGAAATCACACCGAAAGGAATGCTCAAAGCATTCTTAAATCAAGATTTACCCGTGGATGAATTAAAGAAAGTGTTTAGTCTCACCATACTAAATATATAATTTCTTGAATATTTTTCATGATTGAATTAATGTGTTTTGATATCTCATATTCTAATTTGATCCCCGCATGTAAATTTAACTATTTATATTTGAAATTAATTATTACTATTTTCCCTTTATAATAAAGCAAAATAATTATTTTTTGGGACATTTTATAGACATTAAAAATGCAAAGGTGTTATAATTTCATTGCATCAAATTTGGCACCTGCCCGGGTGGCGAAATTGGTAGACGCACAGGACTTAAAATCCTGCGACTTTAACCGGTCATGCGGGTTCAACTCCCGCCCCGGGCACCATCATGGAATTGAGTCACGCTCACCGGCGTGACTTTTTCTTTGCTAAAAAATATATGTAAAAGACATATATATTTTTATGAAGGAAAAGACCTATGTTTGTCCGCGCTGCGGAAACTCTGATCCAAGATACATTGGATATCTTAACAATCGGCCATACTGCCGAAAGTGTATCACCTTTTCAGGTCGGCACGCCAAAGAGATTAAACACACAAAGGATATAACTCTTAAGCTCGATTATAGTCTTTCATCCACGCAGAAAAAAATTTCGCAAAAGGTCCTCGCTTCATATATTAGTCATACCGATTCCTTAATCAAAGCCACAACAGGGGCTGGAAAAACCGAACTCGTATATCAAACGATGGAATACGCTTTAAAAAACAAGCAAAATGTCGGATTTGCCATTCCTCGCAAAGATGTCGTCCTCGATTTATATCCTCGAATAAAATCAGCTTTTCCCAAAGCTCAAGTCATCTATGTAATAGGCAATCACTCAAAAATACTAAGCGGTGACATCATTATCTTAACCACCCATCAGCTATATCGATATCATAAATACTTTGACTTATTGATCATCGATGAAATTGATGCTTTTCCCTATCGCAACAATGACGTACTTCATAGATTCATGCAAGATTCTGTTCGTGGAAACAAAATTTTTCTTTCTGCAACTCCCTCCAATCTTGACCTATCCAATATGCAAAAAAATGGAAATGTATTTGAAGTAAACGCGCGCTACCATCGCCACCCTTTGCCAATTCCGGAATTTAAGATTGCTAGAGTGTCAATCTTTCTAACCTGTGCTAGATACCTAAAACAATTTTTGAATAATCATAAACCAACGTTGGTCTTTTGTCCGACTATTGCACTCAGCCAAAAGCTATATCCTTATCTTCATTTTTTCTTTCCCAATGGAGCAATTGTCAATGCCGAAGAAACGAAGCGCGATGAACGCGTATCAAAATTCAAGCGAGGAGATTTGGACTATCTAGTTACCACCTCTATTTTGGAAAGAGGAATAACCATTGACAATCTTCAAGTTATCGTCTGCTACGCCAATCATCCACTGTATGATTCTTCATCATTGATTCAGATTGCAGGGCGCGTCGGCCGAAAGGCGAAGCATCCTGATGGAAGAGTAATATTCATAGGAGAATATATCAATGACGCTATTCGAACTTGCCTTAAAGAAATCACAGATACTAACGCCAAAGCCCGTATGCAAAATTTGCTTCAAA
>JAQWCB010000154.1 GCA_028707375.1 Bacilli bacterium
GCTAAAGAACAGTGACCTAGGCGGATAGATTTTATTTCGGTACCTCAAAGAGCAATACCAACTTCGAGAAATTCGGAGAGAAAGTATTCAAATTGTGCTTTGCGATTGGTGGCGATTAATCTTTCACCGTTTACAGTCAAATTCTTTTTCTTAGACATTGTTTTGGTCTCTTAAATATTAATCTTTCTTAAATTTTTTAAATGTTTTTTTATAACCACCACTAAATGATTTTTTGTGATCATAACTCTTTCTTCTATCTGTACGATTGAATGATTTACGGCCTTTTGAGTATTCGCGATTTGTGCTATTTCTCCCCTTGTATTCCGTCTTGTCACTGCGAGGATGATAATTCTTACTATCTTTTCGTTGATAGGAAGAAGGTCTCTTATTTCGTGAATAAGATTTCTTGTCATCCCTTTCGCGAGAATTGAATTTTGAGCGTTTATCATATTTTAAACGCGAGTAGTCGCGCCTACGAGATAACTTATCGGCATCAATTCGAGATTGATTTTGGTATTTAGTCGCAGACTCTGCCAATTTTTGTGCGGTTGGAGTGATGAAATTGACTCGATGCAAATCTAAATCAACATCCTTAATTATTACTTCCATCTCCTGACCTAATTTAAATAATATCATTTCCACATCTTTTGATAAAGACTGAACATTCATATGTTTTTCTGAGAATTTGAATTTATTAGTGGGATCTATATCTTGTAAGGAAAGACTTCCCTCGATTCCATTTTCAAGTTCAATGAATATGGCTTGGGCATTGATGCCACTTATATGTCCTTTAAATGTTTCTCCAATATGCTTAGACATATACTTAGCAGATTCCAAATCATCGACGTCTCTCTCAATCTTTGTCGCTCTTCTTTCAGCAGCAGAGGTGGAATAACCCAAAGTACGAAGGCGAGCTAACAACTGAGATTTAACAAAAGTTTCTTGATTAAAAACATAGTCGCGAATTGTCCGATGAACGACTAGATCAGGATATCTTCGAATCGGGGAAGTAAAGTGTAAATAATTGTCTTCGCCCAAGCCGAAATGACCAGTATTGTAAGGAGAATATTGAGCTTTAGCCAGTGAACGCAATAGGAAATTGGATATGGCAGGTCGCTGAGGATCATCGGCGATAGTTTTAAACCAATGGCTTAAAGTTTGACTGGTGACTTTGTGAGGAAAGTCTTGATTCATATGAATATTTCGCAAAAACAATTTGAAATTGGTCAATTTGTCCTGGGGAGGATTATCGTGTACCCGGAAGAGTGTTGGTATTCCCCTCTGCTCGAGAAATTTAGCGACTTCAACATTAGCGATAATCATAAGATCCTCAATTAGTTCTTCACCTAATTCCTGAGTTCTCTTTACGACATCAATCGGATTTCCTAGTTTGTCCAATTTGAATTTTATTTCAGTAGAATCTAAATCTAAGGCACCAAATTTTTCTCTTCGTCTACGTATTTTTCTTGTCACATCCTTCAAGAGAAGCAAAGTATCTTTTATATCTTGGGACAATTCTATTTTTTCGCCCTTGAGATAGTTATTAACTTGAGTGTATGTCAATCGGCCGTGTGAATGGATCACACCAGGGACAATTTTAGAACGATAAACTTTACCAGAAGAATCAACATCCATAATGACAGAGATTGTCAAGCGATCAACCCCAGGGTTAAGTGAACAAATTCCATTGGATAGCTCCACTGGAATCATTGGAACAACTCGATCAGCAACATAGATTGAAGTCCCGCGCCTTTGGGCTTCTTCATCAATCGCAGAGTTGGGTTTTACATAATAGCTAACATCGGCAATATGTACTCCTACCTCATAGCCATTATTTATTTTTTTAGCCTGGACTGCATCATCAAAATCTAAAGCATCTTCTCCATCGATTGTAACAATGGTTTCATCGCGGAAATCGGTTCGTCCCTCCAAATCACTTACCGCAACGCTGGTCGGCATCATTTTAGCCTGCACTAAAACGGTGGAGGGAAAAGTTAAAGGAGCATCATTAGAAACAATAATAGCAGAGATGTCCGCACCTACTTCATCGGCTTTGACAAGTAACTTATCAAAACTGACTTCAATCTCATCAATTTTGGATTCTAAAATATGACAGGAAATCAAATCGCCATCTTTCACGCCAAGATTTGACAAATCCTCGCGAATGACGATTTTAATATTAGAATCAGCATTTCGTGCTGAATTAAGTATGTATTGCTTAGTATTATTTTGGGAAACTTTACCAGTTATCTGCTTATTTCTTTTGTACAGTCCAACAATTTTTCCATTGCTCCAATGATCTTGATGAACATAAACAACGTCTTCCAATATATATCCATCCAAGGAGTAGCCGGATATGCGAATATCCTTTGATCTGTCAGCGGGAGCATCCAGCGGTTGAACAAAGGCGAAATTGCTTTTGCGAAGCACGATTGTACCCAATTTAATGTTATAATCTTCTGTTAATCCATAGCCAGTATTAGTTAAAAAAACCAGTCCAGAATCAAGGAAGGGGGAGATTGTTTTTTCAATCTCATCAGGTGTAAGTGAAAAGTGATTGCTCATTTCAGCCAAAGTGTGGGTGGTGTTTGATAAATATTTTTGTAATTCGTTTTTTTCCATAATAAATCTCCTTAAGTGGTTATATGTTGAATTGTCAAAGAAAGTAATAGTATCTCAATAAAAATATTGCTTCAGTCTCAATCAAAAGAAAAAGGGAACCAATTATAATTCCCTTACAAGCTGTTTTTATAAATAATTTGCTAGTATTGCGAATAAGAAGAAGATAATTGCGGCGACCATTGTGATGTAAGAAATGATCTTGTCGACGCCTCTCTCTTTTGTCTTAGCAAATATATTCATATTTGTACCACCGGTGATAGCGCCGGAAGCACCTTGTGACTTTCCACCGGTCAATAGGGCAAGGATTATAAGCATAAAAGATATAATCAATAATATTATTTCATATGGACTCATTAAATATATTCTCCTCTAAAATAAGTCTTGGTATAGACATATCTTATTTAGTATACAATAATAAATGGATTTTTCAAGAAAATAATACTTATGGAGAAGATGATATTC
>JAQWCB010000155.1 GCA_028707375.1 Bacilli bacterium
AAGTGCAACATTAACTTTATCAAGGCGCACAGTTTTCTTACCTTGTTCAAGTTCTCTTACAAAGCGAAGGCCAAGACCTGAGCGAATTGCAAACTGTTCTTGCGTCAAACCTGCTAACTTGCGTTGCTTCTTTATATATTCAGCTATTTTATTCATATAGTATTTCCTTATATTATCTTTATATACATATACTATACCCTTTAGGGGATTAGGGGACTAAATCAACGCAAAAGAATAAAATAGTCCCCTTAGGAGGGTATAAAACTTATCTAAAACACGCCAATTATACCCTAAAGGTTGTAATTACACGAAAACGATTGACAATAAAACAAATACTAACAACATTTTATTTGATAATTTTTTGTATATCAGTGTCATCTTCAGGAGTTATGTTTTTTGAGACGTAGAGAATGTTAGCATAATTAATTTCTCGAATTGCTTATTTTAACCAAAATCTTTATCACTAAGTTTTGAATCGATATATTTAGGTATTATTTGTAATAAAACTATAAATTTTCCAGCAATAGTACTTGAATACTGATTAATCTTTGTGCAACTTCTTAGAGGCGTTTACAATCTTATAGATTATAGATAAGAGTCGATTTAGCTTATATAGTATTTAACAAAACTAAATCGTTAAATTAAATATAAACATAAAGGAAAAACAGGGATAGATGTCGTTGAATGTTATATCAAAGTTCGAAAACGATATTTTCCATCAAATTGTCAATGAAATTATAAATAATAAAAGAAAATGACATTTAGATCATAATATCTATTGAAAAGCTGAAGTTAATATCACTCCAAATATCTCATATATCAATAATGGTTACAAATAAAAAAACTTCAATAACTTGTATTGAAGCAATTTTTTTAGATGGTGCCTCGTGCCAGAATCGAACTAGCGATTGATCCTTACCATGGATCCGTTATACCACTTAACTAACAAGGCGATTTACTCGCTTAATAATCATACCGATTAAGGCATATTTTGTCAATAATATATGAGTTTAGTTTTTACTTGCTATAAATAAAAAATGCTACTTTTTGTTCCTTTGTTACCATTTTCTACTTTTAAATGGGAACGTATAAAAAAATATGTATAAAGAAGATAGAAATAAAGTGTTTAATCGTGAGTGTATAATTAAGTAAAGGAGGAGTGTTTTAATGTTAAAGGAAGTAAATATTGAAGACATAAAAGAAGGAAAAGTCATTGATAAGATTTCGAATGAGTGGATGCTAATCACATCTGGAAATGCTAAAAAAAGCAATTCGATGACCGCGAGTTGGGGAAGTCTAGGATATATCTGGAATAAACCAGTAGCGACCATATACGTGCGCCACACTAGATATACTAAGAAATTCCTTGATGAATCAGATTTTTTCTCTCTGTGTTTTTTTGATAAGAAATATCTTGGTGATTTAAAATATTTAGGAACACATTCCGGAAGATATGACGATAAGCTCGCCAAAACAAATTTAACATTGGTCTATCAAGATGGAATTCCTTTTATTAAAGAAGCTTCAATTGTTATTATTTGCCACAAAGAATATGCCCAAGACATGACTGCCGAAAGTTTTTGTGACCAGAATTTGTACCATCAAAACTATAAAAATGAACTTCCGCACAAAATGTATATCGGTAAAATAATACATACTTTTGTAAAGAAATGATGTGAAGTTTATAAATATTTTTCGGAGTAAAGTAAACGCTTTCATCGCTTGAGTTAAATTTATTGTTTTTAATTTGGCGATTTGCTAGAATAAGGGTGCCTAGAAAGCCATGTGCGTTTCCGACATGTTACATTCGGGAGATGATCCTTACGCGGAGTTGAAAACTGAACAAGATTCGGTATCCTAAAGCCTAAGGCTACTCACCCACCTTATTAGTAAGGGAATATGAGACGCTTTCTAGGCTTTTAAATGAAATATATTAAGGAGAAAAAATGAAATACGACAAATTATGTGTAGCTGCTATCCGTTCTATTTGTTTAGACGGAATTGACAAGGCAAATTCAGGTCACCCCGGTATGGCTTTATCATCTGCCCCGATTTTATACACGCTGTTTACTAGACATCTGATATCTGATCCAACTCATCCGCAGTGGGTGAATCGCGATCGATTTGTTCTATCAGCTGGACATGCGTCAATGCTTCTATATACTTTGTTGCATCTATGTGGATACAATGTTTCCAAACAAGATTTAAAATCCTTCCGTCAACTCGGTTCAAAGACTCCGGGCCATCCAGAATATGGTCACACTCCGGGAGTCGATGCCACAGCTGGTCCATTGGGTCAAGGAATAGGACAAGCGGTAGGCATGGCTGTAGCAGAAACGATGCTGAAGGCTCAGTATCCTGATGGTGATAAACTTTTTAATCATTATACCTATTGCCTATGTGGTGATGGCTGCTTAGAGGAAGGAATTTCCCAAGAAGCTATATCATTTGCCGGCATTCAAAAATTGAATAAATTGATTCTTTTTTACGATTTCAATAATGTTACCTTGGACGGTCCTTTATCTGATTCATCAATTGACAATACGGCAGAAAGATTCGATGCAGAAGGATGGAATGTTATCAAAGTAAGCGATGGAAATAATTGTGATGAAATTGATCGAGCAATCATTTCTGCTAAGGCATCAAAGGATAAGCCTTCAATTATTATTGTCCCGACAATAATTGGATATGGCACGCCACTTCAAGGAACGAATAAAGTTCACGGATCACCTGTAGGATTTGAAGGAAGTCAAAAGGCCAAGGAATTCTATCATTACGATTATCCGGCTTTTGAAATTCCAGAAGAGGTATATTTAACCTTCCGTTCGACTTTTAATGCACGTGGAATCAAGGCTTTTAAGGATTATGAAGAGATGTTTTCTAAGTATAAGGACACCTATAAGGCTGAGGCCAAGTATTTGGAAACTACTATTAAAAACGATGTGTCATCTTTGCTTTTAAAAGATACTGATTCCATTGTAGTTGAAAAACCTGAGGCGAGCAGACAGGCTTCGGGTCATATCTTAAATGTCTTTGCGAAGGAAGTAAAAAATTTAGTCGGTGGTTCAGCCGACGTGGCTTCAT
>JAQWCB010000156.1 GCA_028707375.1 Bacilli bacterium
AGAGATGTTTTCTAAGTATAAGGACACCTATAAGGCTGAGGCCAAGTATTTGGAAACTACTATTAAAAACGATGTGTCATCTTTGCTTTTAAAAGATACTGATTCCATTGTAGTTGAAAAACCTGAAGCGAGCAGACAGGCTTCGGGTCACATCTTAAATGTCTTTGCGAAGGAAGTAAAAAATTTAGTCGGTGGTTCAGCCGACGTGGCTTCATCTACCAAGACCAAAATGAATGATGAGTCAACATATGGTCCAAGTAATCGTGCCGGAAGAAATATGAACTTTGGGATTAGAGAGTTTGGAATGGCGACAATTCAGAATGGCATTTTATTGCACGGTGGACTAAGAACTTATATCGGATGTTTTTTAGTTTTCTCTGATTATTTGAAACCAGCGATTCGCTTGGCGGCGCTTTCGAAGATACCAGCTATCTATATCTTTACTCACGATTCGATTGCTCTCGGTGAAGATGGACCAACTCATCAACCAGTTGAGCAGTTGGCGATGCTTCGTTCCATTCCCAATGTTAATGTTATTCGCCCTTGTGATACGTGCGAGACCAATGCTGCCTGGAAATTAGCGCTGGAGTCAACAGCGACCCCAACCTGTTTAATTTTATCGCGCCAGGGATTAGAGCCAGTCTATAGCACTAGCTACCAAGGGGTGAAAAATGGAGGCTATGTCGTTTCAAAAGAACGCGAGAGACTTGATTTTACAATTATTGCTTGTGGATCAGAAGTTCAACTTGCGCTTGACGCGCAAAAGTTATTGCTTGAAGATGGAATTGATACGAGAGTTGTTTCATTGCCTTCAATGTATAACTTTGATAAGTTAGCTGAGGACAAGAAAAAAGAAATTTTTGGGGCTCCATATGAGAAACGAATCGCGGTTGAAATGCTTTCTTCACTCGGATGGCACAAATATGCACAAAACGTTATGTCGCAAGATGAATTTGGAGCATCGGCGCCAGGTGGAGAGGTTGTAGCTCACTTTGGCTTTACCGCGAGCAATTTAAAAAATCGCATTGAAAAAATTTTGAAAAAATAAGAATACAAGGATTGAGATAGCGCTCAATCCTTTTGTTATCCAAAACCAAAATGATGTTGAATGAGTTCTCGGCTATTGCAATATAAGTTTTAGTATTACTTTATTGTCATCTTTAGTCTATTTGGTCAGTTTTCATTGTTAGTTGGCTTTTTTCATGCTACCTTAAAAATAGTTTAAGAAGAGGTATTTTTATGGAAAAAGGTGCAGGTGTATTACTTCCTATATTTTCGTTGCCCAGTCGTTATGGAATTGGGACATTTGGACAAGAGGCATACCGATTTGTTAAATTCATCGAAAGATCTGGCTTAAAATATTGGCAGATGTTACCTCTCAATCCCACATCCTATGGCGATTCTCCTTATCAGTCTTTCTCCGCCTTTGCATTGAATCCTTACTATATTGATTTAGAAGAACTGATGAAGGAAGGATATCTAGATAAGAAAGACTTAAAACCTTTGCATCATCACTATGTAAGACAAGTTGATTATGGCGAAATATATGCTAAAAGATTCAAGATTCTAGAGATTGCTTTCCATAATTCATACGATGATTATCAAGAAAAAATAATTTGTTTTAGAAAAGCTAATCGAAAATGGGTTGAAGATTATGCGCTTTTTATGGTCATCAAAGCGATGTACAGTGGAATCAGTTGGACTGAATGGGATGAGAAATATCGCTTGCGAAAAAGAAACGCCTTAGATGAAATACGTATAGATCAACAGGAAAAGATAAATTTTTGGATATGGATTCAATATGTTGCCGACAAACAATATCATCGCTTGCGAAAATACTGCCATCGACATCATGTGAAAATAATTGGTGACATGCCTATTTATGTTGCGTTAGATTCTGCGGATGTTTGGGCTAATTATGGTCTTTTCAAATTGGACAAAAAACGTCATCCAACCGAAGTGGCAGGTGTTCCACCTGACTATTTTTCTAAGACAGGTCAACTTTGGGGAAATCCTTTATATAACTATGAAAAAATGAGTCGCAATGGTTTCTCGTGGTGGAAGCAACGAGTAAAAAAATATTCCAAGTTTTTTGACGTTTTGCGAATAGATCACTTTAGGGGGATGGAATCTTATTGGGCGGTTGATGCGACGGCTCCGACAGCGGAGAGCGGTCAGTGGATTGAAGGTCCTAAAATGGAATTGGTGAATGCGATTAATTCGGCCTGTGGCAATATGGAAATCATTGCTGAGGATTTAGGATTCTTAACGCAGGATGTCGTTGACTTGAAAAATAAAACGGGATGGCCTGGATTGGTAATATATCAATTTGCTTTTGATTCTCATAATGTTACCGATGCATATTTGCCTCAAAACTATGTAGTAAATTGCGTGGCTTACATTGGAACACACGACAACGATACATTAAAGCACTTTATTTCGACACATATAGAGTTGCACGAATATATGAAGGAAATTCTTCAGGTCGATTCAGAAGAAGGTATTTTTGAAAAGATGATGGAAACAATTTCCGAATCTGTTGCCCAAGTAGTTATATATTTGATGCAAGATTTTTTGAAAGAAGACGGCGAATTTCGCTTCAACACGCCTGGAACGGCGATTGGCAATTGGAAGTATCGCCTGCCGAGAGATTATCGCTTAAATGCTTCGCTTGAGAAATATATAAATAACCTTGTGCGACTTGGGAAAAGATAGATGATTTTTTCAAATTTGGTTTTAGCTCAAACTATTTTGAGCGATTTAAATATTAATTACATTTTTTCTAGTATATAATAGATGTGTAAATAGGATTTAGGAGGAGACAGAAAATGAATGAATGGATAACAGATAATTTTGCTATTTTTGTACTTATTTTATTAATTTTAGTTATTGCAGTAATCGTACTTGCGATAATAGGCTTGAGAAGACTGCGAATTTTAGTTAAGAATACGGTGGATTCTTCTTTGAAAATGTCAGCCGATTTAGAATTTGATTCAATCTTCATGAAGGATGAATTGATCATTTCAGTTTACAATACTAATTTTAGAGATATTAT
>JAQWCB010000014.1 GCA_028707375.1 Bacilli bacterium
GGGTTAATAAAAAAGTCAACTTCATCTATAACGTCTCCCTTAAAATACTTCGTAGCGCCAAATTCGATAATTCGATCGTATCGCGCAGATAGACCCGTTGTCTCTAAATCAAATACCGTATAGGTCATATCCTTTAAAGGAATATCTTTTTCGTTGAAGGCGATATTCAATTTAGACTCAACCATATATAATTCGGAACCATAAAGAATTTTAATTCCGTTTGCTTTACCCAAATCTTGAGCTTTAGGAAAGGCTTGAACTACGCCGTGATCAGTTATACCAAGTGCACTCATACCAAATCTTTTTGCCGTTTTTATATAATCGCTCACATCTGCCACCGCATCCATCGCTGACATTTTAGTGTGCGCGTGCAATTCGATTCTCTTCTCACCTTCATAATTATCTTGACGCAGAGGTAAATCTTCCAAAAAGCTTATCTGGCTCGGTTTGATAGACATCTGTCTCGCATAATTGTCAAACAAAGGTTGACCCTTCATTTTTATTCTTTGACCAACTTTTAATTTAGCGAGAAAATCCGCATCATATTTTTTATTTTCAAATATATTCGAAACGATTGAATAGGTGTTATCGGAAAAATATATCGTAACCAACTGTTTCCCGCTCTTTCGCATCGTTCGCGAATCTGATTTAAATATTTTGCCTTGAACCTCAACGAGTCTCAAGGATCCGGTCGCGGCATCTTTAATGCTGCACGGGATATATGTCGCATCAAGTTTAGCCTGCTTTTCCGCTTCAGCCTGCTGAAAACGAAATAATTCTTTTCTCTTTTTTTCTTTTTGCGAGTCATCCTCGGCAAAGGAAGCCGACAATCCGTCGACATCGACATCGGAAACAAAACCAAAAAGAACTTTATATGGACAATTAGCGAAAGACAAAAGCTTGCTCAACTTTTCTGTTTTCTTTTTCAAATCAGCTATTTCAATCATTGAATTATATTCAAAAGTTATCGTCTTATCTTTCGTGTTGATTCGATAATTATCCAATTCGTAATAATTGTTTTTCTCAACAAAACTATCAACAATTTCTTTCAGCTCTTTTTGTTTTGGCTTATTGCTGTAGATAAAACTAAGTCTCGAAGCAAAGCCATTTGGTTGATTCTTATACGCTTGAACACACGAAAAGAATTCCTCGAGCGGAACGTAAGGAATAAAGTTATCCACCACGACGTCTGCCTTAAAAATAAGTCCAGCATTCGCCGTTGACACATTCTTGAAACAGACCTTTTCAAAATATTGGCAATAGTCGAGATTGTAACCTATTGTCTTTAAATATCTATCAAATATCTTGTCCATTATATACTTCCTTACAAATTTATTATATCTTTAATTACCAATACTACCGCCAAAACAATCAAGAGAATCAAGCCCACATAACTCACGATGTTCTTAATCTTGTTGTACTTCATCTTATTTTTAGCTTCTTTTAATTCATCCTCTGCCACGATAGCCTTTTTTTCTTCCGGCGTTAAATTATTGTACTTATTCTTATTTTTTATCTTCTTTATTCTAAAAGCAATGCCTTCAATAATCGTGACAAGTATTTGCCATCCATCCAAGCCCGGGAAAGGCAATAAATTAAATATAGCCAAATTGACTGATATCATTCCCCAGAGATATAAAACCGCATTGATGCCAATAGAAACCGCTGTCGAGGAAACTGAAAAGACAGCCACGATTCCACCTAGCTGTGAAAAGCCGGTGGGCGTAAACATTTTAGCGAGAGCCACAAAGATTGCAGAACATCCAGTTAACCATTGATTCCAAGCCAATTTGAATGATTCGCCAAACGAATAATGAACAATATCGTAAGTGGTACCAATGCCAATCTTTCCCCAAACCAAATCATTGCCATCTTTTTCACCCAGCGTTTCAATGGTCGCCGTCTTTACATCGCTTGAATCTTGACTTTCATAATTGAGGGTAATAACTCTTTTATCTCCCTCCGTCTTTGGCAAATAATTAACAACATCAACTTTATTCTCACTGTTGACATAATATAAATTTCCCGATAAAAGTGAACTTATTGATTTATTGTAATCGAGCAAATTTTCAGGATCTGTTTCATAAGCGTAACAAGTAACCTCTTGCAATCCCGTCGTCTCATCGGGTTGGGCATTATATTGCCCATCGGCTCGACGATAATAGAAATCCTGCTGAATGCTTTCGATAGCGTCATAATTATTTAATCCCGCCAAACTAGCCTTTGAATCTTCAACAACAAAAACCTCGTTAGAAGAATAATAGGCCACCGTCTGAGGAACAGCCGCGTAATTGATAAAAAAGAGAATGTAAGCTAGGACAAAATTCATAAAGACGCCGGCAAACATAATAATTACCCGTTTCCATCGGGAAATACCTTCAATGGTGCGCTCGTGGGGAACAACGATAGATTTATCAACTCCTTCAGCATCTTCTAAATCTTCACCCGCCATCGAAACATAACCACCGATGGGGAAAGCACGAATCGAAAAAGCAGTCTCTTGGCCCTTTTTCGGATCAGGTTTATGCGTGTAAAGAGCATTGCCCATACCAATGGAAAACTCGTAGCAGTAGACCTTAAATATTTTAGCTGTGGTCAAGTGACCCAACTCGTGTATTATTATCAAAATGCCCAGTGAAATAATGAAAACCACTATATCAAGTACAGTCATAAAAAAATCGCTCATCTATATACTCCTTAATCAATATATCTATCTTATTAAAAACCAACTCATTTTAGAAGGATATTTCTAATCTAATTCACTTGCCACAATTTTTCTAGCCATATGATCAGTAATTTTAATCGTTTCTTTATCGACAACTTTAAAAGTAACCAATTCATTTTTCACGGTTGTTTGGATGTATTCTATCATTTGTAAAAAAGTTATCTGATGTCTAGCAAATCGAGCAATAGCTTCTTCATCGACAGCATTTAAGAAAGCCATAGCGGTCCCTCCTAACTTATATGTATCTAGCACTAAGTCAAAAAGAGGATATTTTTCTCTTTGGAATTTTCGAAAGTTCAGGGAACACTGACAATCAAAATTTATATCTTTATAATTAGCAGAAACCCGTTTATTTTCGTTCAATGCATACGAAATTGGAATTTTCATGTCCGAAGGACCAACTTCAAACAAATAAGAATTATCTTTAAATTTCAAGGCAGAATGAATCTTGGATTCATCGTTTATCAGCGGTTCAATGCGGTCGATAGGCCAATCGTATAGATAGCGCGCTTCAATAAATTCGAAACCCTTATTGACCATCGTAGCTGAATCAACGGTTATTCGCGTTCCCATCTTCCACGTTGGATGATTCAATACTTGCTGGAGAGTCACATCTTTGTATCGATCAAAGGGAACATCTCGCAATGATCCGCCTGAAGCTGTAATGATAACTTTTTCAATTTCGTCACGTCTAGCATTTTGAAATAACTTAGCTAAGGCGACGTGTTCAGAGTCGATTGGAAATAATCTTCCACTGATTTTTAGCTGTTTTTTTATCACTTCGCCTCCGATAACTAACGACTCTTTGTTAGCCAAACAAAGATCCTTATCCATCTCTAGCACTTTCATTGAAACCGAAAAACCAGCGGCTCCTGTAATAGCATTAACCGCTTTATCATATTTAGGATCTGAAGCTAAAGTAACATTTACATCATCGTTAGATAAAACCACTTCATATTCAGGATGTCTCTTGGCGAACACTTGGGCCTTTGAAGGATCCTGAATACCAACTTTTTCTAGATATGGCAAATCTTTAAGCGATTTTTCAAGAATATCAATATTAGAAAAAAGACTGACATAGACAATGTGAAAATCTTTTAATGAATCTTTAACTAAAGCGATAGTTTGCAGACCTATTGAACCAGTGCAACCAAGAAGTAAAATTCTTTTCATTCTATATTAAAACCCATCCATTGGTTACAAAATAAACGATTATGGCTACGATAATACTCACAAAGGAAAGAGAATCCAATCGATCGAGTACACCGCCATGACCAGGAAAAATTCTTCCAAAATCCTTGATGGCAAAAGATCTTTTAATAGCCGAGAAGAAAAGGTCCCCCATATCGGCTGCCACAGGAATAATAATGGAAATAACAATTATCCAAACAAAATGATACGATTTAAAATCAATGGTCCCCGGTAATAAGGGATGACCGGAAAGTTCACAAAAATAAGCAAAAAGCACAGAGAAAATAATGGAGAAAATAATTCCGCCAAATACTCCTTCCCACGTTTTCTTAGGCGATATGCGCGGCGCCATTTTGTGTTTACCAAATAGTACCCCAACAAAATATGCTCCAACATCATTAATTGTGGTCCCAATGATGACATAAAACATCAATAAGGAGGAAGAAAATCTTTCTTCTTGGTAATATGCGGGAAGATTCGGAATGTAGCGAAGATAATAAAAGCAAAGAAAGGCTAATCCAACATATATACCCATAGTAAATAAAAATGTCGCATCAGCTACGGTAAATCTTTTGGAAATGAGCGTCGTACTAAATAGAAGAACAAAATACACCGCTATCCCTGTGGTCGAAATTCTTAAATCCTCAACGATGAATAAGTTTTTATCAAAAATAGAATTAAAAACCGTTTGATCCTTAAAAAAATGCCAATAGATAAAAGATAGCGTTGCTACGTAAACTATCACGTAAACAAAGATATTAAACCTTCCGCGATTTGGCGCTGAAATAAATTCATGAATAGCCACTAATGCTAATAGAGCAACGATAACAAAATAATACCATCCTCCCAAAATAACGCATGGTACTCCAATCAAAAACATAAGTATTCCCGTCAATACTCGCTGGCACATCGTATGCTTAGTATTGGCTGAGAGCTCGCGCATTATTTTATTCCTCCAAAACGTCGATTTCGTCCTTCGTAATCCTTAAAACAGGAAACTAAATCACTTTCATTGAAATCCGGCCAAAAAGTCGAAACAAAAATCAATTCGGAATAACAAATTTCATATAGCAAACAGTTGGATAATCTATATTCACCTGAAGTTCTAATAAGCAAATCTAATTCCGGGAGTTTCGGTTGATATAAAAAATGTTTAAGCGTGGCTTCCGAAATGTAGCGCGCATCTAGTTTACCCGCTTGGACTTGGTCGACAACCTTTTTAGTCATCGCCACAATCTCTCTTCTTCCGCCATAGTTAAATAAGACATTAAATATGTGGTTGTTACAATCTTTTGTTCGATATATGGCATCCTTCATGGTTGTCAAAACATCATCGGGAATCCTCTTGTCATCCAAGTCGCCAGAAACAACAACCCGTGTGCCCTTTTCTAAGAACTCTTGGATATTTTCTTGGAAAAATATCTTAAGTAATTTAAAAAGGTATTTTATTTCACGCGGTGGTCTATTCCAGTTTTCTGTTGAAAAAGTAAAAAGAGAACAAGCAAAAATATCGTACTTATAAAAGCATAAATCAACGATTTTTTTAACGTTCTTTACTCCGGCCCGATGTCCCATTGAACGCGGAAGCATTCTTTTTTTAGCCCATCTTCCGTTGCCGTCCATAATAAAGGCAACATGATTCAACGGGTGAGTAAATTGAAATTGTTCTCCTTTTTTCATCTTGTTACAAAGTTAATAATTCTTTTTCCTTTTTGGAAAAAATTTCATCGATTTCTTTATTGAATTTATTAGTGAGATCTTGAATATCGTTGGTATAATTGAAAACCATATCCTTTGATAATTCTTTATCTTTCTTAACTTTATTAACAAAATCGCCTCTAACACTGCGAATGCTAACTTTAGCCTGGTCAGCATATGTCTTGGCTTGCTTGACAAATTCCTTTCTTCTCTCCCCTGTAAGTTGGGGAAAAGAAACACGAATATCAACGCCATTGATAACTGGGCTGACACCTAGATTAGATTCGCCGATGGCTCCAGCTATCGCTTTGATCGAACTAGGATCAAAAGGGCGAACAATCAACTGTGTAGGAGTAGCAACAGTAATAGAAGCTAAAGCCTTAATTGATGTCTTTTCGCCATAGTATTCGATAAATATTTTGTCCAAAGCATTGGGGGTAACCACTCCAGAACGAATAGTTCTCAGCGTTTCCTTTAAATTGTCAATGACTTTCTCCATTTGGTCTTTGCACTTTTGTATTACTTCATCCATTTTATGTTATTCCTTTCTAATCGTTGTACCGATTTTCTCATTATTTGCCGCCTTAATAAAGTTGCTTGGATCAGCCATATTGAAAACCTTAATGACAACATCCGAATCTTGAAGCAAAGATACCGCCGTGGAATCCATGACTTTCAAGTCTTTGCGCAATACATCTTTATATGTGATTTCCGATAAGAACTTGGCATCCTTATCGACACGTGGATCAGCGGTATACACTCCATCTACACCATTTTTAGCCATAAGGATTGCATCGCATTTAACTTCTTTAGCCCGCAAAGCCGCTGTCGTATCAGTAGTAAAATAAGGATTGCCTGTACCGCCAGCAAAGATAACGACCCGACCTTTTTCAAAATGTCTAATCGCTCTTTTCCGAATGTATGGTTCAGCAATCTGCTTAATCTCAATTGAAGACATAACGCGACAATCAATTCCTTCGCCCTCAAGCGCAGAACCGATTGCCATGGAATTTATTATTGTGCCAAGCATTCCCATATAATCAGCGGTCGCTGATTCAATACCCATGCTTTGTGCCATTCTTCCACGCCATATATTGCCAGCACCCACTACTATACAAATTTCCAATCCTTGATCTTTTAATCCTTTGATCGATTTAGCAATACTGCAAAGTAAATCTGCATCAAGTATTTGATTTTCTGTTTTTGATTTTAGGGCCTCACCTGATAATTTCACTAATACTCTCTTGAATTCCATGAGCTAGCCTCCTATTAATAATAAGTATACAATTTATTGTTTGTAATTTATATTTATTTTGCCTTTATCGGCCCATTTTTTAATATTTTAGCCTATAAAAACATAAGCCACCTATAAAAAGGTGGCTTATAGGTTTATTGCATTTCCTTTGCAACTTCAGCAGCGAAATCATCTTTTCGTTTTTCGATGCCTTCGCCGACTTGATAACGTACAAACTCAATAATTTCTGATTTATTTTCTTCGCAAGCTTTCGCGACCGTAATATCGGGATTTACCACAAATTCTTGTTCTAAGAGAACCGATTCAACAAAGTGCTTTTTCACTCTTCCATCGATAATCTTATTTTGGATATTTTCAGGTTTTTTCTTAAAACTTTCATCCTCTTTAGCGGTCTCAATCTGCAACTTAGTTTCCTTTTCAATCTCTTCCGCAGGAATATCCTTGCTTGAAAGATATATCGGAGCATTAGCTGCGACTGACATTGCTAATTGTTCAGCAAATTCAGCATTGGTTGATTTAATTCTTACTAAGGAAGTGATAGCTCCCGCTCCGTGAATATAGGAGCCGAAAATCTCGCCCTCCTTTTTTTCAACCAATTTGAAACGACGGAGTGATAATTTCTCACCCAATTTAATTCCAGCGTTAACAAATAATTCATCGACCGTTGTACCTTCTTTGGTCGCAAGAGTCTTCAATGTGTTAACATCAGCAGGATTTTGCTCCAAGCAAACATTTGCTACATCATCAACAAGTTTGATAAAAGGATCGGATTTAGCCACAAAATCGGTTTCGCAGTTAATCTCGAGCACGACGGCTTTATCGCCTTGAATTTTTACAGTTGTCAAACCTTCAGCCGCAATACGATTAGCTTTTTTGGCTTGCTTGGCAATGCCTTTTTCGCGCAACCAATCAGAAGCTTTCTCAATATCCATATCGCTCGCTTGAAGGGCGTGCTTGCAATCCATTAAACCAGCACCGGTTCTCTCGCGTAAAACTTTAATTAATTCAATAATTTCTGACATTATTATTTCTCCTCTTTTGCCGCTTCAGTACTGGCCTCACTGACTGTGGCGGGTTTAGTATCCGCTGCTTTAGTTTCAGTAGTATCTGATTTCTTGGCTTCAGGTTTCTTTGTATATTTTTTCACAAATTTCTTAACTGGAGCATGCTTTCTCTTACCTTTTTTAGCAGCTCTAATCGCATACTGATCTTCTCTTATACGAAGCTTAATAAGTTTGTATTCTTCGTTTCTATCGGTTGTCTTAATTGCTTTATCAAAGTCCAAAGCTTCGCCTTCTTGCTTGGTATAAGCATAGGCAACATCTCCACCCTTACCTTCAACGATAGCATCAGCGAGCAAACCGACAATAAGTTTGACTGTGCGATATGAATCATCGTTACAAGGAATAGGATTAGAAACCTCTGTGGGATTGCAATTTGATCCAAGTAAGGCAAAGACTGGAATATTAAGAATCTTTGCTTCGGCTACTGCGTTGTGTTCGGTCTTCGGATCGACAACAATAAGAGCGTCAGGAAGTTTTCTCATCTCTTTGATTCCAGCTAAATTAGATGCTAATTTAGTTTGAGTTTTCTTCTTTTCAATCGCAATCTTTTTAGGCATGGTGTCGTAGACTCCATCGATTTCTAATTGTTCCAAGGATTTAAGTAATTTAAGTCTTTGTGAGATAGTCTTAAAGTTAGTTAATGTTCCACCTAACCATCTGTTGTTTACATAAAAAGATCCTGATCTTACAGCTTCTTCAGCAATAACCTGCGAAGCGGATCTTTTCGTACCAACAAACAAAACTTTTCCGCCTTTAGAAACGATATCGCGCAACTGTGCATAATCGCTAGCAATCTTTTCGGCCGTTTTATCAAGATTAATGATATGGATGCCTGTTCTTACTGCATAGATATATGGTTTGAAAGCAGCATTCCATCTTCTTTTAAGATGTCCAAAATGGGCTCCAACTTCCAAAAGCTGCTTAACAGTAACAATCGGATCATTAGGATCGTGAATGACACTTGCCATTTCTGAAACTTCTTCAACCTTTTTCTCTTCGACATCTTCTTTAGCTTCTTCAGCTACGGCTTCTACAGCCTCAATTTCTTTTTCTTCACTCATAAGTGAACCTCCATTTGTTAAACCTCCATCATTTCGAGAATTAGGCCCTATTTGCATAGTTAATTTTTTTCATGAGCGCTTTTCTTTACGCCTTATGCAAAAGGACTAGCCTAATAGATTCATGATGTGTGCATTCGCAACCAAAATAAAACGCAATGATTGCGTAAGAGTAATTTACCATAGGTTTCAATTTAATACAAGAAAATAGGACTATCTTTAATGTTTTTTAACTAATAATTGATATTTTCTAAATAGTACATAAGCCAAGAGGGTTTTATCTATTCATGATTATACTTATATTTATCAATCTCACTCGATACTGCGTTCGATGTTTTCAAAGTTTCACGAGCCAATTGGTTGCCAAAGATGATAGCATTTCTTATATTTTGACCAGCGTTGATCTGGTCGACGATACCAGCAAACATCGCATCACCCGCTCCCGTATCGTTTACAATTTGTGATAAAGGTGTTATGTCTATTTTAAATACACCATCTTTATTTCCGTAATACACCGCATGCTTGCCGTTAGATATAATTACATTTTTTGTTCCCAACTTAATTATTCTTTTAATATTGGTTGAAACATCTATCGTATCTGAATCAATAACCGCTTGAGCCTCATATTGATTTCCTTTAAAAAGATATATTTGATTCAAATACTGGCGGATTCGACCAACCTTATTTTTGGAAACTGCTTCGACTATCCATTTTTTATTTGGATATCGTTGAAATAAATCGCTTATTGTTTTACTTAAAACATTAGTATCTAAACATACGTATTCAGCTTTAGTGATATCTGAATCATTTCGACTGATAAAATCAATATTTAATTTATCGTTAGCACGTTCGTCGCAGACAGCGCATTTCATTTTTCCATCGCTATCGTGAATAGACAAATACGAAGAAGAAGTCCCTTCAAATTCAGGCGAATAAACTCTAACTCCCAATTTCAACAAGTGTTTCTTCATTGTCTGACCCAATTCATCATTACCAATACTCGTAAAAAAACTCACGCGATTTCCAATTCGCGCGAGATTTTCTACAATATTTCGTCCTACTCCTCCAAACGAAATGCTCAGTTTTCCAATATTGGAATCTCTCTCAATCAATTTTTTTGAAGACTTAGCTATATAGTCGATATTTGATCCACCGATGAGAACGATTCGCTCTGTCATACTTTATTTCCTTTCGATTAACGAAATACGATTGATGGCTTTCTTTAATGCGACTTGAGCCCGCTTTAGATCAATATTATCTTGATGCTCGCGCCTCGCTTTTTCAATCAAGCCTTTAGCTCTCTCTTCCGCTCTCTTCGCGCGGTCCAAATCAATCTCATCGCGACTTTCGAAGGAAGAAGCAAGAATGATAACTTTATCTTTTTGGACATTTAAAATGCCATCGGATATAGCAAAATCAAATGACTTACCATCTCTTTTATAATTTAGCCACGAAGTAGCAATAACGCCAATCAGTGGAAGGTGTTCCGCCATAATTCCAATTTGACCATCAGAAAGGCGAACGTTGAGTATCTCAGCGTGATCAGAAAACTGTTTCCCCTCTGGTGATAATATTTCAAATTGAAATCTTTTAGGCATTTTTCTCTATTTTCTCCGCATTGGCTACCACATCTTCTATCGTGCCGCAATATAGGAACGCTGATTCTGGATATGAATCATACTTTCCCGAAAGAATCGCTTCAAACGAACGAAGGGTATCCTCTTTTTTCACATATTTACCTGGTGTTCCGTTAAACTGTTCAGCAACCGAAAAAGGTTGAGATAAGAAATTTCTAATTCTTCTCGCACGATTAACGATTGTCTTGTCCTCTTCGGACAATTCATCCATACCTAGAATAGCAATAATATCTTGCAATTCTTTGTATCTTTGAAGAATGCTTTGAACTTCACGCGCAATCTTATAGTGTTTTTCACCCAAGACTAAAGGATCGAGAATATTCGAAGATGATTCAAGTGGATCAACCGCAGGATAAATTCCCAAAGCTGATAGCCCTCTATCTAGAACTGTTTTCGCATCCAAGTGAGTAAAGGTCGTGGCCGGAGCCGGATCGGTCATATCATCAGCGGGAACATAAACCGCTTGAATCGAAGTGATTGATCCGTTCTTGGTCGAAGTAATTCTCTCTTGCAATTGACCCATTTCGGTCGCTAAAGTTGGCTGATAACCAACGGCAGAAGGCATGCGCCCCAAGAGGGCAGAAACCTCAGATCCAGCCTGGGTAAATCTAAAAATATTATCAATGAAAAGCAAAACATCCTGATGTTCAACATCTCTAAAATATTCGGCCATAGTTAAAGCTGTCAGTCCGACTCTCATTCTCGCCCCCGGAGGTTCATTCATTTGACCAAAGACCAGTGCTGTTTTTTTCAAGACACCCGAGGCTTTCATCTCGTAGTATAAATCGTTACCTTCACGCGAACGTTCACCAACGCCACCAAAGACCGATATACCATTATGCTCGGTTGCAATATTGTGAATCAATTCCTGAATTAGGACAGTTTTACCAACACCAGCACCGCCGAATAAACCTACTTTACCACCTTTGACATACGGGCAAAGTAAATCAATTACTTTGATTCCCGTTTCAAGAATTTCACTCGTAGTGGCTTGCTCCTCAAAACTTGGAGCATTGCGGTGAATGGGAAAGTGAAGAGAACTATCATATATACTTTCTTTTTCATCAATCGGTTCTCCGAGAACATTAAACATTCTTCCCAAGGTTTTCTTTCCGACTGGAATAGTAATTGGAGCTTGAGTATCGATAACTTTTGTTCCTCTAACTAAGCCTTCCGTGGCTCCCATGGAAACACTGCGAACTGTGTCATCACCGATGTGTTGCAACACTTCTGTAATCAGTTTCTTGCCGTCGGGAAGATCAATTCTCAAGGCGGTCAATAATTTGGGTAATTTGCCTTCTCTAAATCTCACATCAATAATTGGACCAACCGCTTGAACAATTACCCCTGTATTCTCTTCGGTTTTCTTGGCTTTTGATGTCTTTTTCTTTTCCTGTGCCATATCAATCCACCTTTCTATTCTTTTTCTGCAGCCTGTCCCGACATAATTTCAATAATGGAATTAGTGATAGCTGCTTGTCGTGCTTTATTGAATGTTAGCGTAAGCTCTGATTGCAAATCATCAGCGTTGTCGGTCGCATTTTCCATCGCGTTTCGCCGACTTCCTTCTTCACAAACCATGGCCTCTTCAAATTTTTCAAAAAGAAGAGTGTTCAGGTATTGCGGAACTAACAATTTAAATACCTCGTTCCGATTAGGAGCATATATTGGAGGAAATTCAATTTTCTTTTCTCCAGTTTTCTGTTCATCAACCATATTTATAACGGGTAAAATTTGAACAGTCTGCGGTTTAAATGTCAGCGAGTTAACATACTTAGTATAAATTAACTGAATGGAAGTATATTTTCCTTCACGATATATTTCTTCCAACTTTCTTTCGAGTCGCGTTAACTTACCAAAATCAAAATTATCTAATACATCAACTTCATCCGTATTTATGTTGTAGTTAGCATCATTATTAAACTTAATTAAGCCTTTAGTGCCAATCATCATGATTTCGTCACCTTTTTTAATGACAGAATTCAAATATTTAATAACGTTATAATTGTATCCTCCACAGAGACCCATATTGGAAGTGATAACAAGATAGAGAAT
>JAQWCB010000157.1 GCA_028707375.1 Bacilli bacterium
CATCCTAAAATATGATACTTATACGATTGATACATTTTGGCATCTTTGACAAAAAGATAAAATAAACCTCGCTCATCTATTTTTTTCATCGAGGAATCATAGACCGACCACGAATTGAAATCACCAAGAACATTAATCGCTTTGGCTAGGGGAGCATACACTAGAAATTCAATTCCTTCTTCCCCTTTTTCATTCTTTGTAAAATGAGCGCCCAAATGTTCGTAAGCATCGACACTTCTACCATTGAGATAATCATCAAACCATTCAATATGCATAAATGTTCCTTTCACATAGAGTTAGAATAATTTTTATTTCGAAAGATACTTTTCTGTCGCCATTTTAAACGATATATAAACTATCTTTACACCTAATAATTATACATTTATTAAACATGAGTTACAAAAACCAATGCATTTTAAGAAATAAAGTTATATCTTGCTTAACATATTAATAATCGCTAGTAACATTTGGCAGAATATTTTAAGAAAAAGCAAGATTGCAGTATATCAAATCATCATTTTTATTTTTAAATACGCTAACTTAATTTAGCTCATCCATCATAATTTTTTTGATAAGTAATAATGTCACAATTTGTCATGTTTAGTTGAAAATGTCACGACAAATGCTTAAACTAAAAAAGGAATGGAGATATTAAAGATGTATAAAATTATGAGCGTGAACGCTGGTTCATCCAGCATGAAGTTTAAACTATATGAAATGCCTGAAGAAAAAGTCCTTACCGCTGGTATATGTGAACGTATCGGACACGATGATGGAATCTTTTCGATAACGGACAACGAGGGCAAAAAGATTAAAAAGATTCTTCCAATAAAGGATCATGCTGTGGCTGTTAAATTAATTATGGATGCCTTGATTTCTAATCACATCATTGATTCATTAGAAGAAATAAAAGGTGTCGGTCACCGAATTGTTCAAGGCGGACCATATTTTAGTGATTCAGCTCTTTTCAATAAGGATACAGAGCAGAAGATTGAATCGCTTATTCCTTTGGCTCCATTGCATAATGGCCCACATCTCATCGGCTATCGAGCCTTCAAGAAGGCTTTGCCTGAAGTCGGTCAAGTTGCTGTTTTTGATACAGCCTTCCATCAGACGATGGCGCCAGAAGATTACTTATTCCCGATTGCTCCTGAATATTATGAAAAGTATAAGTGTCGCCGCTATGGGGCTCACGGAACTTCCCATAAATATCTATCAGAAATTGCAATAAAAAAATACTTAAAAAATAAGAAAGATACGCGTATTATTACTTGTCACATTGGCTCTGGAGCCTCCCTTGCTGCCATCAAAGATGGCAAAGTTGTTCTAACTTCAATGGGTCTTACTCCGCTTGGTGGCATCATGATGGGAACGCGCACTGGTGATATGGATCCCTCTGTTTTTAATTATCTTGTATCATCAACTGGAAAATCAGCCGAGGAAATCTTCCAGGAATTCAATAAGCAATCCGGTCTTTTAGGGGTTTCTCAAGTTTCAAATGATACGCGCGATATTGAAAATGCCGCTCACGAAGGCAATAAGCAGGCACAGCTTGCAATAAAGATGTGGTCGCTAAAATTCTCACAGTTCTTATCGGCTTACGCTTGTCGCTTGGGTCGGGTTGATTTGATTGTCTGGTCCGCTGGTATTGGGGAAAATGCATCATATTATCGTCAATGCGTTGTTGATGAATGTTCTGAATACATGGGTCTTAAGTTGGATCATCAGAAAAATATCGAAACGATACGCGGTAAAGAAGGAATTATTTCCAGCAAGGATTCAACTATTCCGATGGTCGTCATTCCCACTGATGAAGAAATAATGATTGCTCGCGATACTGTTCGCCTGCTAAAGCTCTAAAATATTTTGATAGTGTAACTGCAACCGATGTTGCAGTTTTTTTATTGATACAAACTAATTGTGTAATTCAATTAGGTACATATTTATATGATGTTTCTGATATTTTGTGAAATTTTATTACTTTTTATTGTATGATATAAAAAAGGATGGAATAAGATGAATCTTTTAAAAAAAACAGTTAGATCCCTATCGATGTTAGCAATTGGCATTCCCTTGCTCAGTGGATGCAATGTTTTTTCATCGTCAAATGTCGAAGAAATAAAGACAGTATATATGGAAAAAGCTCTAGGAATTTCTTCATTCATTGAGATTGACAATAATGAATTAGCTGAAATGCTCGACTATCAAAGCAACGGCGATAAATTTGATTTTATTCTTCTTGTCTATGCCTCTGGTTGCCCCGCCTGTACTGTAGCAAAGTCCAACATCGAGAAATTGGTCAAGGAAACAGGATATAAAATATATTCTATAAACAAGGTATATTATGAAACTGCTCAAGAAGACCAAACACTCAATTTACCTGCAGTTGGTGGAACGCCACAGATTCTATTTTTCTCGCATAGAAAAGTAGTTCGCACCATTAAAGGTGTTTCGTCAGATTACAGTCAATTTAAGAATGAGATAGCAGAGTCAAATAAATACACTAATGTCAATTCATACGATGTCAATGATTATTCATCGGCAACGATAAAAGAGGATGACCAGGAATTTATTTATCACACCTATTCGGAAAAGACCACTACCACTTTGGATAAGCTTATTTCAACTGAGCCCGAAGTTGTTATCTTATTTACATGGAAAGTTTGTGGCGATTGTTCAAATTTGTACGATTCTTTTTACATGAATTTTATGAATGAGGATAAAACAAAAAAGTTTTACTGCTTTGATGTCAATTATTTTCGCTTAACTAAGCCCTTAGAAGAACCAGAAGACCAAACATCCGATGAATATGGTGAATGGGAAAAATGGATTGATTTTTCTTCAAAGTATGGTTTTGGCGTATATCGCGATGGAAAGGTTCCGTCATTTGTTAAATTTGTTAATGGTAAATTTTCTCAGATGGTTGTTTACGCTAATGAGGGAGAGGCAAAACAAAATAGCGATGGAACATATTCATATCCTCTCGCATATAACGATGATATTAAAAAGATTAAAGCTAGCAATGTAAACGAT
>JAQWCB010000158.1 GCA_028707375.1 Bacilli bacterium
ATTTTTTGAACTTTTTCATATATTTCCTCCTTCCAAAAAAGTTAATCTTCTTGTAATCGCTTTCATTATATTCTTTATCACATCCTATTCAATTTTCACAACACATTTTGTTCTTTTTACAACTTTTACAATAATTAAATGCCTTATTTTAATCCTTATACGAATTAAAAAAGCACTATATATAATTATCACAAAACAATTCATAAATCCTCCCCTATATATTTATAATTTGTTTTTTTAAGAAACATTCATAAAAAAACTGTCTAGTATCAATAAAATCACTAGACAGTTATCATTAATAATCTCAGTCAGGACAATTATTTATTGTCATTCTCAACTAAATCATCCTTATCTTCTTTTTTTCTTCTAAGTAAATACAATGTGGTTGGTAAGATAATGCCCACCAATGATGCCGCCCAAATTACGCCATCAAGCGAGAAGAGTAAAGGTTTCCAAGGGAACATTGAAACATTACCTACAGTCTCATCATAAGTTTTAACGGCATTAGAATTAACAACAGTGTAAATAATATTCTTGGCGGCTTTTTGCAAATAGTGAGTTACTGTATTGTTTTCCTTATAATTAACGACTCCTGTCGTCAATCCACCAATCGCTTCATCATATGCTGCTAAACCCCATAGACGATTATTCGTATTTAACCAAATATCATTTCCGGCCCAAAGTCCAGATATAATATCTTGATAGTACATAGCACTTACTGAAGCTTGATCGGTAATAACCATACCTTTAAAGCCCCATTCATTGCGCAACACATTAGTCATTAAGTTTTTATTAGCTCCAGCCCAACGTGCTCCGATTCGATTCATTCCTGTCATAACGGCAGTACTTCCACCTTCGCGGACAACATATTCAAAGCCTTTTAGTGAAACTTCACGAATCTCTTGTTCATTTGAGAACATAGCACCACCATAACGATTAATTTCTTGATCATTTAAGGCGAAGTGCTTCATATAGGCAATAACACCTTTAGAGCGAACCCCGCGCATTTCGGCTGCTCCAATCTTTCCTGAAAGCAAACCATCTTCCGAGAAATATTCAAAATTACGTCCCGAATATGGTGAACGATGAATATCGACACCAGGTGCATACCAACCGGTTGTACCAGATTTAATACTTGCTAGTCCAATATATTCACCAACATTTTCAATTAATTTATCATTCCAAGTTGAAGACATTACTACTTCAGCCGGCCAAGACATAGTTGCCACTCCGCCAACAAGCGTGTTGCTGAAGCCAGCAGGGCCATCTTTATCGGTCGTGCTTGGTAAACCGATAGCATCGATGGCTTGAGTTGAATATCCACCGATACGAACTAATTTAGAAATATCTTTCCACGACAATTGCTCGACTAAATCATCCCATTTGCTATCTTCATAATCAACATCAAGCATATCTGATACTTTATATGAAGTAGCGGTTGAAGACGTTGTTACCGGCGCTAAAGAAGTATCGTTAATCACTTCATCCCCGCGATAGAACTTTAAGTCTTCAATCAATTGGCTCGGAGCAGTCCAGCTCTTATTTTTATAATTGCTGGATGAAACTAAAGAATCACCCCAGTTGCTTCTTGTTAAATACTTGAAAGAATTATCATAATAGGAAATACTAGCTTCATCAAATTCATTTGAAATCTTATTGCCATTTTCTTGTGAAGTGGAATAAGTAACAGCATCGACACCATCCTGATGATAAGCGATTGTTGCAAATTCAGCCTTGCCATCGGCGGTCATTCCGTCAGAGGTTGTTTTACCTTTAGCGGCCAATATATTGTTTAACGCATCGTGAGCATCATTACCGATGGCTAGATAGTAATCACCATCATCCAAAACATATGTTTTGTTCGTGGTGTAGTCATATGATTTAAATGTCTCTTTGTCGATAGAGACCTTAACTGTTTCACTTCTATTAGGTTTTAAAATGTCGGTTTTACCAAATCCCGCAAGTTCCACCGCTGAAGTCTCTACTAAACCGGTATAGGGTTTTTGCAAATAAACTTCGACAACATCGCTGCCTTCCGTATCTCCAACATTTTTTACATCGACCGAAACTTCATATGTGTCATCATCCTGAGAAGTGACATTGAAATTTGAATATTCAAATTCGGAATAGGATAAACCATAGCCGAAAGGAAATTGAACCGTTGAAGCATAATCGTAAGAACCAGCATTCCCCTGATTCAATACTTCATCTTCATATCTTGTTTCATAATAGCGATATCCGATATAGATACCTTCACCATAAACCAAGTATTTATTGGCTCGTGAAGTATTTGCATCCGCATTGGCAATAGTATAGTCACCAAAGTTATTAAACGAAGGAGCGGAAGTAGAATCGTATGCATAAGTATCGACTAATCTTCCTGAAGGATTAGCTTTGCCCGAAATAACATCAGCTAAACCATACATTCCTTCTTGCCCAACTCCGCCAATCCACAAGGCAGATTTAACGTTTTCATACTGACTATCGTTTAAAAAGCCCAATTCAACAGGATTATTTGCATTAACAATTAAAACAACTTTATCAAATTTTTCACAAGCATATTTAATCGTGTCACGTTCATTCTTATCAACGCTCAAATACCTTGATCCCGTAGACAAAACATGGGTAGGTAAATCACTACTTTCACCACCGCATCGGCCCAAACAAACTAGGGCAACATCATCGCCAACCAAAGTGGATGTAGCTAAAGTATCATTTTTTAATACATCAATCGGCACTTCGTTGACCGCAAAACTTCCAGCCCCCGTTTCGTCGGGATAAGTTTTCCGATAATCTTTACCGGCTCCATTTTCATAAAAATTCCACAGATTTGAATCCACAGTGAAACCACCATGGTTGGAGTCTTCCAACGCTTCTTTTAAAGTGGGAGCCAAACTCGTATCAAACGCACCTGAACCCGAACCACCATAAACAAAATCAACAGAATTCTCACAAAAAATCGCCAATCTTTTTTCGCCGGTTCCCAATGGCAAAACACTATCATCGTTTTTTAACAAAACAGTTCCCT
>JAQWCB010000159.1 GCA_028707375.1 Bacilli bacterium
AGCTGTAAATCTTTTTTTGGGTGAAAAGTACCTATAATCATAAATGGATTTTTTCCTACAAAATGATGAACCTGTGATGTCCCTAAAAAAAGATATAAGTCTTTTGTTTTTGCAAAATTATCTAAATATTTTCTTTTTACATCATTCACAGCTTTTTCCTCATCACCCAAGTGTTTCTTAAGACAATTCCAATAAAGTTGGCCAATCTCCCAATCCTCTATCATCATTTTACTTCTTTTACCATTACAGTCAAGTAAAACATAGGAGAACTTATAAGGAAGCTTTCTGGCAACTTCAAATAAGTCCTCATTTACCTGATTGAAGAGATTTCTTCTTTCATACTTTAGTTTCTCAAGTTTATTTTTATCCCATTCTCTTTCAACTTCCTCAATCTCAAAATCTATAATAGTAAAAGGTTTGAAAACTGCTAAGGAAGTCATGATATCTTTATTTTTTGATTCAGCTATAAGTAGTTCAAGATCAGTATAAATTTTACTCTTTAATACTATATCTTTTCTTAGCTGCCAATTCGATTTTGTGTCTAAATGGTCTATAATTTTTATTTCAGTATCATAAGAAACTGGTCTATAACTTTCTTTTCTGAAATCTTTAGTGTTTTTTACTAGATCAATTTCTATCCAATCATATTTATTATATCGCTCTTCGAATGATTTTTTCCTGAATTGAATAGGATATATTCTAATCCAAGTTCCATCTTCAAGGAATCCCGCTGTACATACAAGTTCATCATATTTAGATGATATGGCGGGATATGTTTTTACTGCTATTAGAACTTTTGTAAGGGCCATTTCTACATATTAAATGTGTTTTACTGTATATTCAAAATCCGGTAAGTGTGCAATCGCTTCTGACAGGTCTTTTCTGTGGCATTGACAAATGTTTGCTTCAAAACAGGTTAAAGCTATACGTTCATACTGTTTCAACAAATCTAGAATTTTCAATTGAGCATCAGTTGTTTTTTTAAGGTTGTTTTCTCTATAAATTGTAAAAAGCCTATCGTAATCTTCTTGAGTATTTAATTCTTGTCTTTGTTCCGATTGAATGCCTACTTCGGGAAAGTGTTCATAAAAAATACCAATTTTTGAGCAATAGCTTTTTAATCGAGTTTTACTAAATCCATATTTCATACTCGATGGATTACTTCTTACATCAACTAAAACCTTTATATCGTTTTTAATCAATCTATTCAAATACATTTCTAAAGAAATCCCTTCATATCCTATAGTATACAAAACCGTTCTATCGTTTTGTGGCTTAAACTCTTCTACCCTATTCAACTCTTCTGTTGACAGGATATCTTTAGCTTTTATGCTATTTATAGCCCAATATGGAAAGTTAATATATGTGTGTTTCATTAATGCCTTAGCATCCATTTTTCCATAAAATTGTATTACTTCATGTAATATCTTTTTATCGTCATCCTTTAGTGCCTTAATGAAGTCATCAGTTATATTGCTCTTGAAATGAGTTTTTGATTCCAATAGAATTTCCTTTTTCACCATAGCAGTTAAGTCTGCATTCAATGAATAAGAATAACAACCCAAGAGATAAGGTATAAAATCATATTCCGCTTTTTTTTGACGCTGGGTAAATAGAAAAAGTAACTTCTGTAAACTGATTTTATCAATCTCTCGATCAAGAGACTGCAGTAATGCCAATATGATTTTTCTTCTGTAAAACATACCACAAATGTACCAAATTATGAAAAGTATTCCTAATAATATTATCTCAGACTAGAAAGAGGCTGTAAACATCTCAATAAGGTGTTGTTCCGCAACCATATATTCTAACTACTGTCTACATTCTGCAGTTGTCAAATCATAGTTTCTTTGGCAAATAGGTATAACAAATTGCACATCCTATTTTTGTAATAATTCATTTATTTTAAGTTTGTATGCTTTCACACCTAGACTATACATTATTCCACATAAATAAAACAACATTCACTCCTGATATACCTTTAGAAATATTAGATGGTTTGATATAATTTAAACAACAGTGAAGAATAACAGTTAATCAAATCTCTTCAAAACATTTCAATCTAGACGTTCTTTCACAAAAGAACTAACAGTAAGTCTATGTACTCCTAGAATTCGTCCAATTGCACTATAAGAAACCCTTTTTCCTAATAATTCTTTAATCCTTTTCTCTTGGCCAGTAAGTTTTGTTTTAGAGGATTTACTACCTTTTGGTCTACCAAGAATTACACCTTCAGCTCTTTTCCTGGCTAAAGCTTCTTTAGTACGCTGACTAATAAGATTTCTTTCAATTTCTGCAGACAGACCAAATGCAAATGCTAAAACTTTACTATTAATATCACTTCCCAGCCTGTAATTATCCTTTATAGTCCATACTTGTATGTTGCGATTCATACACTCATTTAAAATCCCCATAATCATAAGTAGATTTCTACCCAAACGAGAAAGTTCAGAACAAATTAGAATATCATCCTTTTTCATACGTTTAAGCAATTTCCCAAGCTTTCGATCTTGTAACTCTTTAGTACCAGAAATTGTTTCTTCAATCCATTTATCAACAACTAATAGATTCTTATCACAATATTGATTAATTTCAAATCTCTGATTTTCTACTGTTTGACGATCCGTACTTACCCGGATATAACCATAAATCATATTTATATTTGTTTAAATAAGATTCAAAAATAGTATATTTTAAATCCACCAAAGCACAAATAAACATAATCAAAGTCTTTAAGTATTAAATGAGCGATTATTTTAAACAGAATTTTATTGAAATGCCATTTTCCGGCAATGAAAGCTGGGTAATTTTGTCTAAGATAGAAAAGCAAATAAAGGAAAAAATAGAACGATTAGGCACTCCACTTAAAGATTGGGATATTCAAATAAATTATGGGATAAAAACAGGATTCAATGAGGCTTTTATTATTGATGGTAAAAAAAAGCAAGAACTAATAGATCAAGATCCGAAAAGTGCTGATATTATACGACCGATTTTACGTGGCAG
>JAQWCB010000160.1 GCA_028707375.1 Bacilli bacterium
AATGATTTTGAACAGATCAACACTTTTGAAGACGAAAAAGAGGGTAGTATTCTCAAAAGGCCATATGTTTTTGAATCTAACTCATCTGGCAAGTATAATTTATTAAATGGAATTAGATATATGAGAAATATGTTTGTTATGGTTTCTCGAATAATCATTTTTTACATGATTTGCTCAAGGATATTCTACATTTATATTTCATATGTCTATGACATCAAACGAATGATTTAGTTATTTAGTGAGCATATCTTTTTTATCGAAATCATATTTAAATATTGATCCGCTGGTTAAGTTTTTATTTAATTTATTGTCTTTGTCAAGAATTAGAATACCAGTGGTTTTCTCGGCCCAGCGAAGCAAAGCATCTAGATAACTTGTTTCAATCTCAAGATATTGAGCAACGCTTTTAAATATGCATAAACCATAAAAGATATCATCGGTAAAGAACCGACTCTTTTTTGATATTTCATATCCGTTTGGTGTTTTGATGACCGGGGTTTTAATATTTTGCAAGGTTGGTGAATTTATAAATGAATCGTATATTGAGGTGATGGGAAAAGTATAAGAGTATTTTTCTAAATCTAAATAGTTTAGCATTAAGGAATAGTCCGCTGTCTGATACTTAGCTTTAACTGCATTGCGCACCTTATCAAGATCATCGTCAATGAGTTGCATCGTATCGGCGGCCGAATGAGTGAAGTCCTGGTAAAAATAAGGAATCTCATCTATGGAAGACCAACGCCCATTGTGCCTTTTATATAGATCGTATAAGCGACACGGATGAATGAGTTGATTGTCGACGGAGAGCGTGAGCGAGATGAAGTTAGGAGCGCGATAAAATTTTCCTTCGTGAAAGAAGTTATAGCAGCAGTCATCAAGAAAACTCATTGATAATTTAGTGTAGAGTTCATCGCTTGAAGTCGCGACTAAATTTTTTTGTTTGCTACCATAAGTGGCAGCCTCGTGTCCATAAAGCTTAATGCGACAGATAAAAGGAATTAAACCAAAAGCAAAATATTCAATTTTAGTCAGGTGATACTCTTTCATGGCTTTCTCAACCATCCAATTAAAACCACCTTGACCATAGATTGTACCAATAACAAGATTGCGGTCTTCTTTGAGACAACGGCATACGCGATCGACAATCTCGGGATAGACATGTACAGGTAAGCACAACAATACTAAATCCGATTTATTGATGACTTCAGGATAGTTATCGGATATCTTAGCAATGTTACCTTTGATTGTTTTTAAAAGTTTATTGTTAGCATCGATATAGTCCAAAGTAATGGTGGATTTCCACTTTCGCGGCTTTCGCGTTAAGAGTGTGACATTGTATCCTTGTTTCGCGAGAATAGGAATAATGACGTGGGCGCTGTTCCCTCCTCCAATAATCGTGACATTCTTAATGTTTTTTTCCATACTAAATCCTCCATTTCTTTCTCAGTGTTCTTAGGATGAGTTAAGTTCTTTATTTAAGCCTGGTTTGACCTTTCTATAGAACTTTTAGTAATTGATTCTTGAAATAGTCTAAAAAAGGAAAAAATAAAAAATAACTATTGATGACACTTAACTCAACAAGTGTGAATTGACATTGCCACATTTTAGTTATTTAGAATTTGGTACTTATAATTATGAGACTAATAGTGTTTTAGAGTTAATAAAATCATCCTTTGTGTAACTGAATCCAGGTATCAATATTAGTTAGCAATTCACATTAGTACCAAAAAACAATTAAAACTAATCGGTGTTGCTAATATCGATATCTTACTTGTATTGTAACACGAATCACCTTTTTTTCCTAATTGTCAAATTTTGCATTAAAAAAAGATAAATACATATTGAATTTAAATATTAAAAGATTGATAGTATTATCATTGGTTTTTACTATTGATAGGAGTGAAAATATGAACTTAGATTTTCTTGGATATGTGGCGGCAGTATGTACGACAGTTTCGTTTTTGCCTCAGGCTTTTAAGATTATAAAAAGTAAAAAGACAAATGACATTTCGCTTATTATGTATAGCATTTTAGTAATTGGAGTCATTCTCTGGACGATATACGGAATATATATGAAAGATTGGTCGCTGATCTTAGCCAATGCTATTACGAGTGTTTCCGCATCGGTTGTCCTGGTGTACAAAATTAGGAATGTTATCAAGGGCGAAAGCATTTAATATTGGTAAAAGAGTTGAATATAAGCATTTCTTTTATCATTAAATTAAAAACCTCAAACCGATTAAAGCGATTTGAGGTAAATATTTAAATTAAACTATTTTTTGGTTTTAGGCTTCGGAGTTTTTTTTGTCTATTTAGTCTGTTTTTTCTTGGCTTTGCTTTCTGCACTTTTTGCCATGCGTAAGAATTTCATCAATTCTTTGTCATCCTGTCTTTGAATCATCGGTGAAGCACTTCCTTCACCAAAATCAATATCTTCCTCCTTGATGTCATCCGCTACTACTTTTTTCTTGGGCTCAACATTATTATTGAGATTGACATCAAGTTTACCATAAGGAATTTCAATGTTGCGCTTTTTCAATTCGACAAAGACATCTTCTCGCAATTTAAATAAGGTATCCCAATAGATAGCTGTTGGTGAATAGCACCTGACAGCGAAATTGATGCTAGAAGCATCAAGCTTGTCGAGAACGACAGCCACGGGCATATCTTTATTGATGCCGGTTTGCTTACTTACAACGTAGCGCAAAACTTTTTTAACTTCGCCTGGATCGCAATCGTATGAAACATTGACGATAAGATTGATTCGACGATATTCCATCGTATTGTAATTAGTTACTTCTTTTGATGTTAAGGTTGAGTTAGGAACGTAGACAGCGATGTTATTAAAAGTTATGAGTTGAGTGTGAAGTAATTTTACTTCTTTAACGGTTCCTTCAATTTGATCTCCAACTGAAATATAGTCACCGACCACGAAGTTATGAGTGGTAATCAAAATGATGCCTGAAGCAAAATTTGAGATAACATCTTGCAAGG
>JAQWCB010000161.1 GCA_028707375.1 Bacilli bacterium
ATAAGAACAACTATTGATAATATTGATGTTGCCAAAAAGATAGCCGAAATAATTAGCCATAATTTAACAGTGTCAAGGTTGTTCCATAAAAAAGTATATTTGTGAAAAATGGCGATTAAGTACATCGTAAGGCAGGAGATGAAACCTGCTCCCGACAGCGAGCCTAAGAATAAGCCAATGTTCAGAGGCCACAATAGTGGCGCTGTTGTTGATGTTGTTATTGTTTGCAAAGCAAGATTCAACATCTTGCGGAAATTATATTTTGTCTTACCAGCCATACGCTTTTTTCTTTCAAAAGGAATTGTGCAGGTCTTAAAACCAACAAACGGAACTTGCGAACGCAACAATCTAACTTTTTCAGGCATTTTGTTAATTGTATCGACCACTTTGCGCGTCAATAATTTAAATTGAGAAACATTTGGAGGCATTATTTCTCTATCGCTAAGGTGATTAACAAAGTGATAAAAACTAAGCGATGTAAATTTCTTGAAAAATGTGTCACCCTTTCGCTTTGTTCGCTGAGGATGCACCACTTGGTAACCTTCTTCGTATTTTTTTAACATTTGAGGAATCAATTCTGGTGGATCCTGCAAATCGCAGTCCATCGTTATAACAATATCTCCCGTTGCATTTTTTAATCCAGCTTCCAAGGCGGGATCCTGTCCGAAATTTCGTGAAAATGATATATAGGAAAAGTTGTCTCTTTTTTGAGCTTCCTTTTGCAAAATGTTCAAAGTTTGATCTTTGGAGCCATCGTTGATAAACAAAAAATCAAAGGAGTATTTCTCATTGTCAACAAAAATTTTATCAGCTTCATTCAAGTATATTTTTATCATCTCTTCTTCATTGTAAACGGGGACAACAACTGTAACTTTTTTCATATTTACCTCTTATCTTTTAATATTATAGCCTTTTTGGTTAGGAAATCGAAATCATTATCAGAAATTATTGTTTCGAGAAATATTTTGAATGTTTATATATTTGTTGAATGTCCGTCAATAATTTTAGATTGGAAAAATCCTTGCGATAAATTAAGTTTATTTCTCTAACCATAGACATTTTCTCAATAGGAATCAATACCAACTTTCCTTGATTCGCTTCATCCACGCACGAAGAATTGGCGATGACTGTAGCACCATAATCGTTGGCCACCAACTCCTTGATTGTATTTATGTTATCAATTTCCATTGTGACCTTAAAATTATCAATTGTTTCATTGTTGGCGAGCAAACTTGATTCGAATAGCTGGCGTGTTCCCGAATGCGATAAACGTAAAATAAGATTTTGCTGTTTCAATTCGGAAAGGGTTACAGAATTTTTCTTTGCTAACTTATTTTTAGGCGATACGGCCAAAACTAAAAAGTCGGTATCTAGCAAAAGTGATTCCAACTTTGAGTTACTGATTTGACCCTCAATCAAACCAAGGTCAATAGAAAAGTTTTTTATATATGTATAAATATGTCTTATATTGTGAGAAACGATTTTGATATGCACATCAGGATTAAGTTGGGCATATTTAGCGAAGATGTGGGGGACCATTGTTTCTTCCGCAGTGGGAGTAATACCAACAACAATTGAGGATTTACCAATTTTTGAATTTTCTACTGAAAGTTTGGCTTGGCGATTTTGTTCGACTAATCTTTCCGCATACTTTGCCAAAATTTCCCCTTGTTTAGTAATCGTTATACTTCTTTTATTATTTATATATATCTTTATATTATATTCTTTTTCCAAAGCTTTAATCTGATAGGAAACGTTGGGCTGCGACATGTGAAGCTCGTGGGCGGTTGATGAAAAGTTCTTGGTTCGGACAAAAGATAACAATGTGTAAGTTTTGGCATCAATCATAAGTGTCTCCAATCTATAAATTATATTTATTATACAATAAATAATATTTATTTTCAATATAGCATAATGGGTATATAGTATTACTTATAAATATAAACTTTTTTAATATTTTATATTTGTTTAATGGTGTGAAAGGAGATAAAGATGAATATTGCAACCTTATGGTCTATCGCTGATTTTTATGCAAAGTATCAAATATCTGAATCATTTCAAGCCATTATAAGCTTATGTGCAATTACGGTGGTGGCTTTTTTGCTCACAAGAGTAACAAAAAAACTGAAATTGCCGAATGTTACGGCCTATATTATATCTGGTATCGTTATTGGACCATATTTATTAAACTTAGTCCCTACCAAGATTATTGCAGACATGACAATTATATCTGATGTGGGATTGGGCTTTATTGCCTTTGGTATCGGAAGATATTTTAATATTTCAACCTTGATAAAAAATGGATGGAAAGCCATTGTCATTTCGGTTTCCGAAGTTCTTGTAAGTTCAGTTCTTATTTTTATTGCTATGATGCTGTTTGATTTGCCAATCGGAATCTGTTTAATTATTGCATCAATCGGGGCAACAACTTCTGCGGCTTCAACCTCTATGACTATTAAACAATATAATTGTAAGGGTAAATTTGTTGATTATTTAGTCGAAATTATTGCTTTGGATAATATAATTGGTTTGCTTGCTTTTTCTGTCATATCTGGTGTTTCTCTTTCGCTTATGGGTGGTGGAGATAATATGTCAGTATTTACAACGGTGGGATTACCGGTGCTGGTCAATCTCGGAGTTATTCTCATTGGCTTCTTGGCCGGATTATTTTTGGCAAAAGTTATTATTATTCCAACGAGGTCGGAGGACAATCGATTAATTTTGACCATTGCTTTAATTATGTTGCTTGTGGCGATGTGTGGAATGGTTAAAATAATTGATTCCTCGCTTGCTGTTTCTCCTCTTCTATGCGTTATGGTCTTTGCGGCAACGTATATAAACATCACGCACGATGAACATTTATTTGATCAGGTCGCTAATTTTGCAGCGCCTATTCTCCTTATTTTCTTTGTCATTTCTGGTATTAACTTTAACCTGAATGCCTTAAGTGC
>JAQWCB010000162.1 GCA_028707375.1 Bacilli bacterium
GCATGTGGATAAAAATTGCGGAGCGCGCTACGGCATATTGCATACGCCTCACGGTGATGTTGAACTACCTATGTTCATGCCCGTTGGGACTCAAGCTACCGTCAAGGGCTTATCGCCAGAGCAAGTGAAAGATTTAGGAGCGGGAATTATTCTTGCTAATACTTATCACCTCGCTCTGCGTCCCGGGGCTGATATAGTGGCTCAGGCTGGCGGTGTGCAAAAATTTATGAATTATCATGGACCGATGCTAACAGACTCGGGCGGTTTTCAAGTCTTTTCTTTATCGGAATTAAGACAAATAAAAGAAGAAGGCGTGACTTTTAAAAATCCTTTAAACGGAGATAAAGAATTTTTCTCCCCGGAGATTGTCATGGATTTAGAAGCCAAAATTGGTGCCGATATTATTATGGTTCTCGATGAGTGCGTGCACTATCCCGCGACAGAAAAATATATGAAAAATTCGGTTGACCGCACCTTGCGATGGGCTAAGCGTTGCAAGGAAGCCAAACGACGAGAGGATCAAGCGCTTTTTGGCATAGTTCAAGGTGGCGAATTCCCCCAGTTGCGGAAATATTGTGCAGAGGAATTGATAAAAATGAATTTTGATGGCTATGCTATCGGAGGTACTTCCATTGGTGAGCCCCGCGATGTGGAATATAAAATGGTCGAATATACAGCAAAGTATCTTCCACCGAACAAGCCTAGATATTTAATGGGAGTGGGATCTTTAGATATGATATTTGATGGAATATCTAAAGGAGTTGATATGTTCGATTGTGTTTTGCCCACTCGTATTGCTCGTCACGCTACCCTAATGACCAGTCACGGACGAATCAATATTAAAAATGCTAAGTACAAGGATGATTTTACTCCAATCGATGATGAATGTGACTGTTATACGTGCCAGAATTATACGCGAGCCTATCTTCATCATTTGATGAAGTGTGATGAACAATTTGGAAAGACTCTTTGTTCTATTCACAATTTGCGTTTCCTTGTTCATACTATGGAACAGGCGAGAGAGGCAATAAAAGAAGATAGATTTATGGATTTTCAAAAAGAAGTTATGAATAAATTTGGTAGCAAGAGAGGATTTTAAAAATGTTAACAGATGATGAATTAAAGATTAAATCGCAGAAAGCAATAGAGCAGTTTGGATATGATATTTATGATCTTGGCGAATATGATTATGATTTGCCACGCGAATTGATTGCGCAGACACCAGCGGAAAAACGCGATGAATCGCGCCTGTTGGTTCTAAATAAAACAACCGGAGAAATGCGTGATCAACATTTTTTTGACATTATAGATTATTTCAGAACCGGTGATGTCTTAGTGCGAAATAATGCGAAAGTGATTCCGGCTCGCTTGTTTGGCGTCAAACAGCCAACGGGCGCGAAAGTTCAAGTTTTATTACTTAAACCCGAGAAACTTGAGAAAGATTGCTGGACATGTCTATGCGGAAATGCCAAAGTGATAAAAAAAGGAACAGTTGTTTCCTTTGGAGATAAGGGTTTGATGAAAGCAACTTGCTTAGAAGTAAAAGAAGAAGGATTAAGGAAATTCAAATTTGAATATGAAGGCATTTTTTATGAAGTGTTAGACCAGTTGGGAAAGATGCCTCTTCCTCCATATATTTTGAACCAAGAGGGAAAAAATGACCGCTACCAAACGGTATATGCCACTAAAGAAGGAGCGGCTGCTGCCCCAACGGCTGGATTCCATTTCACCCCTGAGTTATTTAAGAAACTTGAAGAGAAAGGTGTGGAAATTATCGATATTACTCTTCAAGTTGGGCTAGGAACTTTTAGACCGGTCAAGGTAAACAATATTCTAAAACACAACATGCATACCGAATATTATGAAATGGATAAGCACGCGGCTGATCGACTTAATTTAGCAAAGAAGGAAGGACGAAGAATAATCGCAGTTGGAACGACTTCGGTCCGTACTCTAGAATCAGTGATGAAGGAGTATGGCGAATTTAAAGAATGTACGGGCGATACTTCGCTGTTTATTTATCCTGGTTTCAAATACGAAGCAATAGATTGCTTGATAACTAATTTCCATCTACCTAAATCGACTTTGATTATGCTGGTGGCGGCTTTCACAAGTCGAAAGATGATTCTTGATGCTTATGCTCATGCCGTTAAAGAAAGATATCGCTTTTTCTCTTTCGGAGATGCGATGTTTATATATGGCGACAAAAAATAATTAATCAGTTCAGGATATTTTAAACAATATATGTAAAATAAGCCTAAAAGCATTAAATGTTACGATTGATGTAATTTGTTTTTAATGCTTTTTTTGCTATGTTACTAAAATCTTATTTAGTTGCTTTCAATTAAAATTGTTTGTATCATCATTTTGTAGAGGTAAATATGAACATTGAAGGCTATATTGAAAAGGCGACGGTCAGTTTATTAAAAGAAGTCTCATTAAGAAACTTAACAATTGACATGATTGTCTCTAAAGCGGAAGTATCTAAGACTTCTTTCTATCGCCATTATTTAGACAAATACGATTTGATCAATCGTATTTTCGATGGCCTTTTTCCCGAGGAATTGGATCAGGTTGGACAAAATTTTTCTTTCCGTGAAATTATGTACCTCGTTTTTGATGTTTTGGGAAAGAATAGAAGTTTTTTGGTTAAGACCTTGGATGTTGATATCAACGAACCCAGCGGTCTTCCTCAGCACGCTTTGAAGTCGATTGAAAAGTACTTGTTTTTTGCAATTAAAAATAAGGGCGGGGACATCAAATCTCCTGATATTGAAATGGCGGTCAAGGAAATGGCTTTGTTTGCGAATTATTATATTCGAAATTGGTTAATTAGAGGTGGAACCAATACTATTGAAAATATAACCGATTCAATTATCAAAGTAATACCTTATAATATTCATAAATATTTTGAGTAAGAAGTGGACAT
>JAQWCB010000163.1 GCA_028707375.1 Bacilli bacterium
CACAATTGATAACGACAACCTTATCGGTTAATTGACAGTATGTAACTTCGGATATAGCTTCCAAAAATATGGCTTGAGCAATAGTGTTCAAACGATTGAATTTCCATTTTTTTAAATACTTTTGAACCTGTTCAACAATCTCTTGCTGATGCTGTAAGGCAGAGACAAAAATCTCTCGAGAAAATAAATCAATTTCAGAAGGATCATCACATGAAAATTCACCGAGGAGAATTGCTGTCGGATCATAATCTATGTGAGCATTCTGCTGAATAAGTGCAGCATAAATGGCATTCAAAGCCTTTTTTCGCAAATCGGTTCTCGTCATAATAATTCCCTCTACTTTCCAAAGAACAAACTCAAATCAAACAATAACAAATAGATTTTATAATAACATGTCAAATAATGCCATCAATTTTTATCTGAACATCAATCTTTTTCAATTCGAGCATCGACTGGATTTGCTCAGATATTTCGCGTTGAATATTTTGGCACAAATCCGAGGCATTTTCATTTTTTTGAATGTGCACGTGAAGATAGAGGGTTGCTCCTCCATCATTCATTCGACAAAAAATCGGTTTAATGACACACACCTTGCACTTTTTGTCAATCTCCTCAGCGTTTTGGCATAAGCAAATGGATGGCATATCCTCAAGAACACCATAAGCAATGTCGCTAATAACTTTTGAGGATATCGCGGACATACCATATTTAGTATCAGTTTTAATTTCTACATAACGGGACATATCATTTACTCCTTAACTCTCTTCATCGACAGTGATATACGTTTTAAATCAACATCGACTTTAATAACTTTCACTTTAACTATATCACCTATTTTTACGATGTCAGATACATTTTTAACATATGAATTAGCCAATTCGGAAATATGGACAAGACCATCATCGTGCAAACCAATGTCAACAAAACAACCAAAGTCCATAATATTGCGAATGGTTCCTTCTAAAATCATTCCAACTTTGAGCTGTGATATATCAGTGATTGCAGAGTTCAATTTAGCAACTGCCATTTTTTCACGCGGGTCCCGGTTAGGTTTAATCAATTCTTGAATAATATCGCGCAAGGTCAATTCCCCACACTCTAACTCTGCAGCAAATTTTTCTATCTGCTTATCATCTATTTTATCACATATCTTGGCGGCGTCTTCAACGTTTTTTACTTGCATCTTTTTCAAAAGTCGATAGGTTAATCTATACGACTCAGGGTGTATAACCGTATTGTCAAGAGGTTCATCGCTTCCCTTTATTCGTAAAAAACCCGCAGCATTAAGAAAGGCCTTGGCGCCAAATTGCTTTACTTTTTTAAACTCATCGCGCGAAGTAAACTTTCCGTGGAGTGAACGATATTTCACAATGTTCTTAGCCAATGTTTTATTGATGCCGGCAATATAAGTAAGCAAAGAAAATGAAGCGATATTAATATCGACCCCGACAGCATTTACGCAATCTTCAACAACGCCAGTCAAAGCTGACTTAAGTTTGTTTTGATTCATATCGTGTTGATACTGTCCAACACCGATAGCCTCAGGTTCAATCTTTACCAGTTCGGATAATGGATCTAAAAGGCGGCGAGCAATGCTTACTGCCGAACGCAGTGCTACATCGTAATCAGGAAATTCATCGATAGCAATCTTTGATGCAGAATAAACGCTAGCTCCAGCTTCAGAAACAATAACTAAATTTGTTTCCGGAAAATCCTTTAAAATATCGCGCAAGAATTTTTCGGATTCACGGCTGGCGGTCCCATTGCCGAGTGCAATGTATTTCACCTTGTAATCATTTAGCAAATTGCTTACGATGTCAGCATCGTGCTTCAGTTTGTCACCTTTATGAATCGCATTAAAAACTTTGCCAGTTGTCAAGACATCACCCTTTTGGTCGATGACAGCAATCTTGCATCCGTTTCGGTATCCTGGATCAAATCCCAAAACAGTCGCGTACTTCAGCGGAGCTTGCATCAAAAGTTGCTTTAGATTGACTTTAAAGGTTTCAATAGATGAATCCTCTGCTCCCTCAAAAAGTTCGCTCAGCACATCATTTTCAACACTGGGTTTTATCAAGCGATTGAAACTATCGGCAATCAATCGATCATAGATTTCACCATATGGAGTCTTCTGAGGTTTCTCAAAAGTTGCAATATGAGTTAAAACTGCTTCAGTATTATATACTATTTCCCGCGTCAAGCATTTCTCTTTTACACCGCGATTGATAGCAAGGATGCGCCAAGGTTTAGCTTTATTAACCGGTTCGCGAAAATCCTGGTAATTGTTATAGACATTTCGCGGAGGATTTGTCACCAACTTAGTGGCAATATACCCTTGCGACTTAATCAAATTCTTAATAAATATCCGATAATTTGCATTATCAGCAATCTCCTCAGCCAGAATATCGCTTGCGCCTTGAATCGCTTGCGAACAATCGTCAATTTTGTTTTCAACTGAAATGTATTTTTTAGCTTCGCTTTCAAGTTGACCGCTGCGATCGTGAGATATGTATTCAGCCAAGGGTTTTAAGCCTTTTTGAATCGCCATCGTTCCCCGCGTTTTGCGCTTTGGCTTATATGGACGATACAAATCTTCCAATTCATTCAAACTTAGACATGCCATGATTGAATTTTCTAAAGCTGGAGTGAGTTTTCCCTGATCCGAAATCGATTTGACAATCGTTTCCTGACGGCTCACTAATTTACGTAAATATTGAACTCTCTCATCAACTTGGCGAATAATTTGATCTTCTAAATTATTCGTGGTTTCCTTGCGGTAGCGCGCAATAAAAGGAATCGTTGAGCCGGCATCCAAAAGCTCAACAGTTGCTTCAACCTGTTTCGAATCAATATTCAATTCGTTGGCAACCTGCGCAATAATATCCATTTAGTTCTCCTCTTTCAAATTAAATCTTGGTTTTTACA
>JAQWCB010000164.1 GCA_028707375.1 Bacilli bacterium
AGGTAAAACCCGTATTCTTCTTAAAAAACTCGCAGAAATAATTGCGTTGATATCCGCAGTATTCACTCAGCTGTTGCAGCGAAGGATTCTTGGCGAAATTAAGATTAATATACTTGAGAACATCGATGTGCGAAGCATCATTGGTAATGCAATTTCGATGATTGGAGCCAATGATCAAAAGTAATAATGCATTCAATAGATGCACCAAAATTTGACTTTTATTACTGCGATTTCCATTAAATATATCAATCATCAATTTAGCTGTCGCCTTGACTTCATACAATTTGTGATCGGTCAATTTATTGACAATACCATCATCATATTCCAAAAAATCGCGAATGATTTGGTTATCGACTAAAGTATTAGTAAAAGCAATATTTAGCAATCTCAATGGCTTAGTTGCAAATATCTCATGATAATCTGTCGGATGTAATAAATATATGACATTGGGTTGAATCTCGTGTCTAGTGCCATTCAAAATATCGTATCCTTCGCCCTCAATAGCCAATTCAATTTCGTAAAATTCATGAAAATGTAATGGATAATGAGTTTCAATAGGTGAAATACCACAAAAGATCTCATTCCCTTCAAGATTATCTTCATCGAGAAAAATTGCATCTTTATTCATAGACATATCTTAGCATATATCTTAATAAATGAATATAAAAATATGATTTTTATGCCTATGTAAGTCTTAGATATTAATATATTTAAACTTTATGAGGCAAAGCTGGCAGTGAAATTTGATTCATTATTCTTTGACATTGAATTCAAGTATTTATTTAAAAAAATGTTCGGAAGAATTTTTTTCCATTGGTTCGCTTAATCTGCTTGATGCGATAGACATCATTTTCAAAATATCGTGGCCGATCGAAAACCTTAAAGATTGGTAAAACCTTGTAGCGATTGACAGAATCCATTTTGAGCAAAGTCGAGGATATTCCGTTAAAGTGAAGCGTGTGTGCATTGATTATATATGTGAGTAAAAGCGAAAAGAGAAGTGGGACAATAATATATTGCACGTGTACAAAACTAAAGCAAAGGAAAAATGAAGTTAGATACGATTTGCTGACAAAGGCATAGAAACAAAGCATAGTGATTAAAATAATAATCGTCGCCTGATTTTCATCAAAGTCGTAGTAATTCGCAGAAAAAGTTTCCAACAATTTTCCGATTGCCGCCCCAAAAGCCAATGTCGGGACAACCATGCCCCCATTGAAATTAGAATTGTAAGAGAAAAGAATAAGACCATAGCGAATAACTAGATAAATAGCTAAGGCGGAAATTGTTTCCATCACGCCAACATCAGCAAAGAAACTATAGCCAGGACCCAACGCCTTGGGATATAAAAATTTCAGTCCTAGCGCAATGATTAGTGCCAATAAGAAATCCACATATTCAGGAATATGTTTTTGAAATAATTTCTTAACCCAAAATATCCCCTTCGCGAAAATATACCCAAAGAAAATAGCTATCAGTGGAATTAAAATTAAAGTTGTAGCCTCGACTCCATTGATATGTTCAGTAACATTGTAGAAAAACATCTCGGAATGGAAATTCCCAATTATTAAACTATATAAAAGATACGAGAGAAAAGAAGTATATATGACTCTTAAGACATTCTTCAATGAGGCTCGACGATCATAGGCTTCAAGATAGATAGCAATACCAACAAGCGGGTTTGACAAAGCAATAGCAAATCCAGCAGCAGCACCGATGAGAAAGCCACGGCGCTTGTGCATTTTTGTTAAGCGAAAAAAGAAGTATCCTATCAGTCCACCTAATATTGTCATCGCGTTTTCCGCACCCAGGGCAAAACCCAGTGCAAATGAGATGTAACAAGTTAAAAAGGTCAATGCAATATTTAGACCAACTCTAATCCATTCGCGATTGTGAATCCTCTTTTCAATAACAAAGATATTGACCCCTGTTCTATTTATTAGATGTATCAAGAAACCATTCATAACAATCAAACTAATATCAATAACCACCACAGTTATGATGTTCATCCAATTAGCAGAGATGATTAAATCGACATAATTAAAAATATATAAAGATAGAAAGTGGAAGATTGAAATAATAATTGCAGCCGCGACTGAAACTAATGAAAGAACTGAATAATCTTTCAAGTACGTAATAAATTTTCTCACTTAATTGATTTTAGGCTCTTAATCGAAAAAATTAAAGTACAATAGAAAAAAATATTATGAAAGTGCTTTCTTTTCTGTTTAATTGATTTACATAATTATTCGTGTAGAATTAAAAAATAATTCTTCCATCAGATGTTTTTAAAAAATATATGTGAAATATGGCTAAATAATAAGTATAATTTCACAGCAAAAAAGCATTACATTGGATAGGATTTAACAGATAATTGATAAACCTAACTATTCAATTTTTTCCTAAAATTGCACTTGGGGTAATTCTCACATCCTAAAAATTTGCCATGTACACCACATCGAACTACTAATTTTCCTCCACAACGAGGACAAATATTATTGTCTATATCCATTTGCATCTTCTTGATACTCTTTATATGTTCTCGCATATTAATATCCTTACTGTTTTTGATAGAATATAACTTTTCAGTCACTGTCTCAATTTGATTTTGATTGAGCAGAGCATTACTGCCAATCTTATTAATTGATTTTCTTAATTTACCTGGAGTAGTCACAACTGATTTAGTTAGTCTCAGATGAGTAATATCAGCCCGACCAATAAAAACAACAATTGAGTAAATAGGTATACTTTGATACTCTGCCCCAAGCTTATCATGAAGTTTAGCAACATGTGTATAATTTTGTTTTAAAGGATTGTAAAATTTGTATTTTTTTCTTCCATAGGCAAGCACTTGAGTCCAACTACTATCGGTTTCTGATCCGTAAATTCTTCCTCCATAATTTTTGGTTTCAATAACGAAAAT
>JAQWCB010000165.1 GCA_028707375.1 Bacilli bacterium
AGCCAAGGTGGAATTTGACAATGAATAAAGATGTAAAAATTTTGGTGACGGGAGTTAAAGGTCAACTGGGATACGATGTCGTCCGCGAATTGAAGGAACGAGGCTTTCATCAGGTTAAGGGAATCGATCGCGAAGAGATGGATATTACCGATGAAAAAGCCGTGCGTGAGTATATTCTTAATTATCGCCCTGCTATCGTTTTTCACAATGCTGCCTGGACCGCTGTCGATAAAGCTGAGGCAATGCCTCAGGCGGTCTATCAAGTCAATACTCTCGGTCCTAAGTATATTGCGCAAGCCTGTAAGGAAGTTGGAGCCAAGATGATGTATATATCAACTGACTATGTCTTTGAAGGCAAGGGTGAGCGTTTCTATGAAGTAGACGATCCCAAAAAGGGACTATCCACTTATGGACAAACCAAATCTCAAGGCGAAGATTTTGTTACATCTATTCTTAAAGAATACTATATTATTCGCATCTCTTGGGTCTTTGGCATCAATGGCAATAACTTTATCAAAACCATGCTTAAACTAGCTAAAACCCACGATGAGCTCAATGTGGTCTGCGATCAGATTGGCTCCCCCACCTACACCTACGATTTATCTAAATTGATGTGCGATATGATTACCACCGATAAATATGGCATCTATCACGCTACCAATGAGGGTGTTTGTTCCTGGTCGGACTTTGCTCAATTTATCTTTAAGACCGCTGGGTTAAAAGTAAAGGTCAATCCTGTCACAACCAAAGAGTATAAAAGACTGGTTCCTTCGCAGGCTGATCGTCCGCTGAATAGTCGAATGTCGAAAGCTTCCTTAACTCAAAATGGCTTTAACAGATTGCCAACCTGGCAAGATGCAACGCAGAGATATATTAAATTGCTGGAGGAAAAATAGTATGAAATTTTTAATTACAGGTGGAGCCGGTTTTATTGGAGGAAACTATTGTCACATCATGCCAGATAAGTATCCTAATGATACTTTCGTTTGCTTAGATGCTTTAACTTACGCTGGAAACATGGAAACCTTAGCGGATGTTTTAACTAAGCCCAACTTCAAATTCATCAAGGGCGACATCCGTGATAAGAATTTTATCTTTGAACTATTTGCCAAGGAAAAATTTGATATTGTCATCAATTTTGCAGCCGAATCGCACGTTGATAGATCCATTGAAGATCCAGGAATCTTTTTGGAATCAAATATCATTGGCGTTCAAGTTTTGATGGATGCTTGCCGCAAATATGGCATCAAGAGATTTCATCAAGTATCAACGGATGAAGTATATGGCGATTTACCTTTAGATCGTCCCGATCTATTATTTAAAGAAGATACTCCTCTTCACACTTCAAGTCCTTACTCCGCTTCCAAAGCCTCAGCTGACCTCCTAGTTATGTCTTACCATCGCACTTTTCATTTACCGGTGACAATTTCTAGATGTTCAAATAACTATGGACCTTATCAGTTTCCTGAAAAATTAATTCCGTTAATGATTCAAAAGGCTCAGCGAAAAGAAGCTCTCCCCGTGTATGGAAATGGGGCTAATGTTCGCGATTGGCTTCATGTTTACGATCATTGCATCGCCATTGATTTAATTGTTAGATCTGGCAAAGATGGCGAGGTTTACAATATTGGTGGTCACAATGAACGAAGCAATCTTCAAGTGGTAAAAACTATCCTTAAGACGGTCGGAGCCTCCGAAGACTTAATCACATACGTTAAAGATCGTCCCGGTCACGATAGACGCTACGCCATGGATCCAACCAAGATTGAAACCGAGCTAGGATGGAAACCAGTTTACAATTTTGATACTGGAATAATTCAGACAATCAAATGGAATTTAGAGAATAAAGAATGGTTAGATCACGTGGAGTCAGGTGAATATACTAAGTGGATGGAACGTTACGCAAAATAATTTTTATAAGGCACATTAATTGTGGTGAACCCCTAAAGTTAGACTCACGATTTATTGAATCATAGTCTTAAACTGGACTGATGTCTATATTGAATTGAACTCAGTCCTTTTTATTTGACTGTAATTCTATTGAGTATAGTGAATACAGAGAAATTAGGGCAACTATTAATAGGTGTTATGAAAGAGATAATCCTAGAATTTCTCACTTTTATAATACAAATACTACATATAACGAAGTGCCAATTTGAGCGGTCTTTGAAGTTATTACAATGAGTGATTTAGGCAGTTTGCTTTCCTGTTTGTTATTAAAGCCTATAAAAAATTAGTGATTCCAAATGTTTATAGCAATGTGATACCCCAAAACACTGATATTACGTTTGCAATAGTATATCCTTAATTTATAAATGGGGCATGCGTTCATGGATTTATGCTTGGGAAGTAGGATTTATCCTATTTCCTTTTTTAGTCGTTTGATGTCCAATAGCTGATATTCTATTTAAAAAAGCTAAGAAAATATTGGGTGGGAACGCATTGTGAGATGTTTTTTTGGATTGTAAGTTACGGCTAACAGCATTATAATAAAAAAAGAAAAAGAAAATTTTTTCTAAAAAAGTAGAAAAAACGTAGAGAAATTTGAGTGCAAATTGACATTGCTATCTATTTACGTTTTATTTATTCTTAATATCTATTAAGTGAATTTATAAGGAAAATGCATGATTACTTTTTTTGACATAGAGTACAATCCAGGGAACAAAAAGATTGTTGATTTAGGTTATGTAACAAGCAATGGGCGTGAATTTCATGACAATAGTTTTCATGACTTCATAGAAGGAATAAAAGATTCCGATTTTTTAGCAGGTCATAATATAATTCAATTCGATGTAAGGATTATAAATAACTATAGACATTTTGAATATATCGATACGGATAAGTGCATAGACACTTTACTATTATCTACTCTTCTTTTCCCAAACAAACCTTATCACAAACTTGAAAAA
>JAQWCB010000166.1 GCA_028707375.1 Bacilli bacterium
CGTGAAAGCCTTAAATTTAGGTAAGGATCAGGTGGCAGTGTCAGATTTAGTTATTCTGGATGATGATGAACACACGCGCTTATTGATTATTGCGGATAAGCCTGCGGTACGCATTATTATGTCAACCAATATCAATGTTACTTCGCGATTGGGAATGAAGCAATCCATGGTAAAAATATTTAAGACCAATCCGCTGAGAATCATTTCACTGAGCAAATTTGATAAGGAACGTTCAAGTGAAAATCTCGTGGCCGTTTATACCGAAGACACCAATGAGATAATTAATCTTGACGAGCTCCAGACCGTTCTTCCCGGAACGGGAATTCGTCCTAACATTGATACGCTAGCAGGTAAAACTATCTTTGGTCTTCACGAGGATGGCGGTATTATAGATGAAAATACGCGCGTTGAAACCCCACAGGTTAGAATTGAGGAAAATAAGGCGAAGACCAACGATGGAACGACACAGCTTTCACTCTTTGATTTGTTTGATCAAGAAAAATAAAAGGCTGTTATGTTTTAATTAGGTCATATATAATATAGGTAAGGATAATTGCATGATTAAGAAATTGGTTACAACATATCACGCTTCATCGATATATGATATTGATCCACAGCAACTTAGAAAACTGGGATATAAAACAGTATTTGCTGATTTGGATAATACCTTGGCTCAATACAATGTCTTGATTCCGGAAAAGAGAACATTTCAACTCATCGATTGCTTTCACGACGCGGGTTTGGAGGTTATACTGATTTCGAATAATACTGCGAGGCGAGTTAAGCCCTATGCTGAAAAGTTGCATACGAAATATATTTATTCCGCCCATAAGCCATGGGCCCGGCGCTTTATTCGATATGTGAAAAATCATTCGATTGATGTTAGAACTTCAGTTCTTATCGGTGACCAGTTGTTGACTGATCGGCCGCTGGCAAAAAGGGCGAAAATTGATTTCATTTTGACGGAACCACTGGTGAAAATTGATCAGTGGACCACGCGTTTTAACCGCATGATCGATCGACCATTGCGGGCTAAATATTTGAAGCAGGGAAGACTTGGACCTACTATCAGCAAATAAAGGAGCAAATATATGTTAAAGAATCTCAAGAGAAAAAATGGAGTAACATCAGAGATAAAGATTCAGCGCTGTTCTAGTTGCGGAGCGATATTGCAGACCTCAGATGCAAGACGGAGCGGATATATTTCTTTGAAACGTTTTGAATCAGGGCCAGAGTCTGGAATGTGTGACCGATGCTATAATCTCAGCCACTACAATGTCTCAAACGATAAGAATTATACTCCTGACTATCTTAAAATTGTTCACAAAGCTAAGAAGACGCATGCACTTATTGTGTACGTTTTGGATCTTTTCACTTTTGAGGCTAGCATCATTCCCAATTTGGGGAAGGAATTGCCCTCAAATGTTTTGGTGTTGCTAAATAAGCGCGATGTGCTTCCTAAGAATACGAGCGACAAGAGGCTTATTGCTGATACTCGTCGCCGTTTAGCCATCGAGAATATTGATCCCATTGACATTGTTGTTTTAAGTTCATCGAAAAATTTGAATGTTGATAATTTGTTCAACCTTTTGAATGAGCATCGCAAGGGAAAGGATGTTTATTTTATCGGGGCTTCCAAGGTTGGTAAATCTTCAATTATCAATACCATTTTGAAACAGTATAAAAATGAGACATCAAGAATGATATCTACTACTCATATAACTGGAACTAATTTGGATGTGATGGAAATTCCTTTAGATAATGTCAGTTCTATCTATGACACTCCAGGTATCTATAATCCTAAGAGTTGCATCAATCAATTGGATCGTCACGCTGTGAAATACATTGTCCCACAAGAAGAAATCAATATCCGGACCTATACTTCTGCCAGCAGTCAGTCATTTCTGCTCGGAGGGATCGGATGTATCAATTATCTCAGTGGACCTAAATCCACTTTTGCCTTTCATTTTTCTAACAATTTAGCAATAACACGAGTTAAGATGGAGAAAGCTGAAAAAACTTTTGAGACGCTGACTTCGACACGCCAAGTCAAGCCGGTGGCAGATAAAATTCATACTTTCAAGGATTTGGAAAAGCACGATATTCACGCTCCGGCGAGCGGTATGATTACTATTTTCATCTTGGGCCTAGGAAAGATTGAGTTTGAAGGTGCCAATCAGAAATTTGAAATTTACATTCCCAAGAATGTTGGAATAAAAATCTTTGCTGCCTAAGCGTATGAAAAAGAGAATTATATTATTTGGGGGCAGCTTTGACCCGATTCACAATGGTCATTTGAAGGTGGCTGAAACAGCTTTAAAGGCTTTGAAGGCTGACAGGGTTATTTTTGTCTTATCTAAAAATCCTCAGTACAAGAAGGTAAGCGACACCGCCAATCGTCTCAACATGCTGAAATTAGCCATTCAAGGTCACAAACAATTTGTCATTGATGAATATGAACTGCACTGCGACGAACAGTACACTTATTCTATCAATACGGTTAAACATTTCTTGAAGGTTTTTCCTAAAGAGCAGTATGAATTGTTCTTTCTGATTGGGTTTGATGAAGTTAATTTTTTGAATCAGTGGCACGAAATTGATACTTTAGCCAATCTTATTCAGTTTGTGGCGGTGGCGCGCCCTGGTTATCCTAAGAATCACGAATTGCTTCAGAAGTATCACGTTAAGGTTCTGTCCGATATGAATTATAATCTGTCATCGACTTCTATTCGTGAATTCTTGTCATTTGATATGCCTAAATCCGTCATTGATTATTTGATTGAACACGAGCTATATTTTGTTAAGACTATAAAGCCATATTACACCTCAGAACGCTACAAGCACGTAGTTAGTGTTGCCAATCTTGCTTATGATATTGCTAAGTCCAATCACAAGGAT
>JAQWCB010000167.1 GCA_028707375.1 Bacilli bacterium
GAAGTATGAAATATGTGCTATCTGCGGCTTATGACCTCTTACCTGTAAAAATAATCATGCTAGAAGATAAAGAGGATTTCGCTCTCGCTATGAATGGCAAGAAGGAAAATATCAGACGGAGAGACTTACTTTCATTTGCCAATCATATAGGTATTACTGAAAAAGCCGCTCAAAAAATGATAAATCAATTGGTTCGTAAAAAAGATATTCTTAAGTCAATGTGTATGGAATCATATCTGCCAGATCAGATGAAAAAATCATTTTCAGAATTTATTGAAAAGCGGTGTTCTATGTTGATGAATTAGAAAAAAATGATAATAGAACTAGTCAGTAAAAGCTAGAGAACACTCATCATTTAGATGATGTAATAATAAATAAGATATAAAGTGTGCATTGTATCCTTAACGTTAGACTAAAAAAGCCAAGAAAAAATTGGTACAATTATATATAGTAAAACTATTTCATTTATAGAGGTAATGACAATGAAAAGAAAAAGCACATTGATACCAGTTATTCTAATATCATCAATGTTTGGAACAACTTCCTGCTCAATCGATGCAAAGACAATGTATCTATCATCCAATTATGTGTACGGCTCTTTGACAATTTCCTCGGAAGCAGGAGATATTCCTATTGCCGACCTGACATTTGATAATTCACATCTAGGTACGGGCTTTGAAAAAGTCAAAAGTGAGATGCCAAGAGACATTCTTGCTGGTGATTGTCTCGAAATAAGATACACCGGTGAAATCACAAATCAGGAGACTTACCCAGGAACACTGATCTTGGATGGTGAACTCAAATCATTCACCTTTCATAAGGCTACTATCCACAGTATTCATAGTGATGAAAGTTACATAACAGAAGAAGACTTTAAAATCTTTTCCCTTGATGACAACAACGTTATAACAAGTGAAAAGTTCGAATACAAAACTTTGCAAGACACTAAGTACTCTGATATTTGGTATACACAGAAATGGGAATATATTGATCCCAATGACAGTAAAATATATGACCCATCTCTAATACATATATCAAGTCTATTCGCTTTCAACCCCCGTGAGAGTAGTTGATATGATATTAAACTTTGAAACTAAATGGTACCTATTTTCTTTCTGGTGTGGCCAAAAATTATTTTGATTGCAAGCTTTTACCTATATAAATCATTTCCAAAATCTTTCTAATATGTTTATCATGCTAAAGCTCATTAATAACTTTTTTTGTGATTTCATTCATAAAAAGGGCCTAAATATCCGACAATGCAATGATTTCAAAATAGTTTGATGTAAACGCTTACTATTTTGATATTTTTGGTCTTGACATCACATATCAAATATTATATAGTCTTAATACTCGCTTCTAACTAAAGCGAACCCCCCTCTTAGAGAATGTGAAAGTTCTCGATATCTGCCTAAGGGTTAGTGACCCCCACCAAGTGGTGCAGTAGATAAATAATAAAGATGATGAATTAAGTCATATTAGATGCTACTATTTCAATCATCTTTTTTTTTGCTTTTTCAATTAGTATTTAAGGCTGTTTATTCTTGAATATATAATATATTAATGGTAATATATTTAAGATTGTTAGATGTTTAAAATCTAGCGTTAAGTAGGAGATTTTTATATGAAAAGTGTATATGACAGAATTTGGGAATGGATGAAATCGACCGCTTGGTTCCAAGTTGTCTTACTAGTTGGCGTTGTTGTTGCCGTTGTTTTATCAATATCGCCCATTACAACAGCTATCTCGAATGCTATTGATGATTCGAAAGATTCGAAATATTATGATGCCAATCGTATTAACTACAACACGATGATGGACAAAATAAACGGATTGGACAATGGTAGTCAAGATGATTTTGCTGTTTTGTTTATGAATGATACTACCGCTGATTGCAAGGACATCGAACAAGGTATAGAAGATTACGAAGAAACGAAAAATGCGGTTAAAATTTATAATTTAAATGTATCTGTCTATTACGAAAATAAAGCTAATTATGATGCTGATGAAAATTGGTATAACTACTATGCTGTAAATGAAGCTGAGTTGACCAATGTCCGCGAAGCAACAATCAATGTCTATGAGAAATGGCAAGAATATTGCAAATCAAACATTGATGAAGTGGAACAAGATAGTGATTATCAAGATGCTAACTCTATTGCTACTTATATCAATCAACCCACCTTGGTTTGGTTCAAGGCTGATGCCGAAATTGATCCTGAAGTAAGAGATTTATCGAAGATTAACGACAATACGACAACTGTTGATGATACTCTCGATATGCATGCTGCTAAGGTTTATCTTACAATTCAAGATTCTGATTCCAGTTCAACCGAAACCGATATTAAAACTCTTTCCGGTTTGCAAAAATTCTTTGGAAATTCTTCTCTCGCTTAATCCAATAAGATACAAATTAAAAAAATATTTTATAAGATATATTACACATGTGTGCGATATATCTTTTTTTATCAACAGTTTTCTACATAAAAAAGCGACACCTAAACAGTGCCACTAAAAGCTATATGATTGCAATTAATCCTTTTCTCTATCCTGAAATGCTTTCAAAACAGCAGGAGGAACGAGGTGCGATATATCAGAATGATAGATAAAGAGTTCTTTGATACGGCTAGATGAAATAAAGGCATATTCCTTGCGCGACATCAAGAAGACCATATCAATCTCTGGTTCTAGATACTCGTTGATTGAAGCATATTGAACCTCATATTCATAATCAGAAACCATTCTTAGCCCTCTGATGATAGCCTGGCATCCTAATTCTTTCGCTTGAACTACTGATAATCCATTGCCTTTAACAACTTCAACCTGAGGATTATTTTCAAATGTTTTTCGGGCTAGTTCTACCCGCTCATCCAAATTGAAATAG
>JAQWCB010000168.1 GCA_028707375.1 Bacilli bacterium
TAGTCGATTTAATTTCCGAGCAAAATTTTGTACCCGTTATCGACGATCAAAAAAATTTTATCGGTATTATCACAAGAAAAGCTGTTATCAAATATCTATCCAAGGAAATTAAGAAAAAGTAATTTTTATTTTCTAACTTGAGTTATCTATATCCAAGACATCTTTAGAATATTCAAACAAATATTTGTTTCGCTCGTTTATTTGAAGTGTTATAGTATACAAGGTATTTTGGGAGGAAAAACAGGGTGAAGAGTTTTATAAAGAAAAATTATGCTATCTTTGTTTTTGCTTTGATTTTTTTTGTTGTCGGTTCCGAAAATGGGGGATACCAAATTGCCTTAATTAACATCACTTCGGATCTTCAATTAAATGAAACAGTTAAGGGTATAATTGTTGCCATGCAATACTTAGCTATCCTTGTCACACCTCTGATATTTGGAAATTTTGCTGATAAATTTGGAAAGAAAAAAATTGCTATTATATTTCTATTCATTCTTTTCATCGGATGTTTAATTATAACCTACGCCTATAACGTGCCCATATTTATCGTTGGTATTTTCTTTGTCGGGGCTGGTATTTCAATTATTCAAACCATTATTTCTGCTCAACTTATCGATATATATCCTGCATCAAATCCCCAACGCATGACCATTGCGCAAATCTTTTATTCCTTAGGAGCCGTTATCTCACCGCTAGCATTTAATTCTTTTATGAATAAAGGTATGAGTTGGCACTATGTTTTTACCGCCATCGGTATCATGTGCATAATTGGAATAGTCGGTTATCTTTTCTTAAAAAATAAGCCTCAGGAATTTGTATATAAGAATAAAGATCACAGCAATTCATCGCAGGGAAAAATGAATAAAGAATCAAATATTCCCTGGTTGTATGTTACAATTTTTATTATTATTTTTTTAGTCTACGTTGGGGTAGAAACTGGCTTTGCATATTTCTTACCATCATTTATGAAAGGTGAGCTGAATGCTGAAGCATTATCGGCTGGATGTCTTTCACTCTTTTGGGGAATGCAAATAGCTGGACGTGTTATTTCGGTCGCCCTGATGAAAATAAAGCATCTCTTACTATTGATATGTCTTGTTGGAATGTCCATAAGCATTATTCTTATTGGAACATCAACAAATAGTACTTCAACCTATATATTCACGGCTTTCGCGGGATTGTTTTGCGGTCCGATTTATCCTTTGATTACTAGCATTGGTATTTCCTTTGCCCCTCAAAAATCCGCAACCGTTTCAGGTTTCTTTATTGCGAGCAGCGGCGTCGGTGGAATGTTACTTCCCATTGTAGTCGGTTCGCTCGGAGGCTATTTTAACTATCGGGTAAGTTTTTATTTTTTAGGATGCTTCGTCATCGTTGGCATTATCGCGTATTTAATATACTTGTTTAAATCACATAGTATAGTAAAAGTTCATCGCTAGTTTTTTAATTATTCAAAGGTATGACAATTTTACATTTTGCTTGCTTCATCAAATTATAGTTTCATAAAAAATAGTAGTTGTTTTTTCATAATTTCTTCCTAAATTTCCTCAATTTTCACCTATTTTTATATGAAGGAGTCACCACCGTGATAAAAAGTACTCATAAATTTTTAATTGTTTTCCATCGTGGACGCATAAAAATATTAAAATATCAGCAAATCATCTTGTTTATTTCACTATTTCTTATGAAAGACATTAATTTTGATAGACTAGATTATGATTATACTCTTACAGATTTTATGTTCCTATTTCGTACTCATCCTACGCTGGTGAAATACTTTGCGAAAAAATATTCATCAAGACTTATCAATGAAATTATTTGAGATATTAAAAATTATGGATTTTCCCTAACTCATTAAAAGACAAAGCGGAAATTTTTATATATTTTTTAACCTTTCTTAAATAAGTTAGCGATTATCTCAATCATCGACTTGTGTTTTTTATCAACTTCAAATTCATTCATATACTTCAAATTATTGGAAAATCTAAATTGGTTGATATTGTTCATAGTATCAAAATCAATATCGCTGAAAAATGCACCATACTCAAACTGATTTTCCATATTTACCTTGCGTAAAATGGTGCATCCTACCCTACCAATATTTTCAATATCGACATATATATTGTCTCCGATATTAAGTTCTCGTTTGTTTGTCAATTTTGACAGAACAATTTTTGCTCCCATATCAGAAATATCTGATACGTATCCACATTCTTGACAAACGTTTCTTGTTTTATCATCCATTTCTATAACATTTTTAACCGAAATTTTTGCTGGAATACGAATTGATCTTCTCGTGCTTTTTCTATCAGCAAACACAAATAGTGAAATAAAGGTGCCAAGTCCATTATATAAACACCATATCAAGTTAATCATTATAGCCATTGTCACAGAAAAATTGTCCAAATATTCAATAACCTTGTATATTCCAAATACCAAAGATGCAATAGTGACAAGCAAAATAATGATGTGCGGAATTGCCAAACGCAAATTAAAATAATTTTTATTGATTTTAACATCCTTAGGTGTAACCTTGAATTTTAGCGCACGATTAGTAAAGACTTCAGTCAAATATGACCAAGCCATATGTGGGGCCAGCGCCATATCGTATATGTGCGGCCACGTAATGTTTCGCTTGCGCTTAGACACGCGCCTAAAATAAAAGATATTAGCCAAAAAATATGGTAAAAAAGCCATGATTATGTCGAAACCATTTGCTTTGAATAAAGTTATGCCTAGCAAAAGATAGAGAAAAGGACAAATGATATAGACCATTTTTTGCAAACCGTAACTCCAGTATAGAAGACCATCGAAATATATTATTCTCTGCGCAATATTTAATCCTTTTATCTTTAAGG
>JAQWCB010000169.1 GCA_028707375.1 Bacilli bacterium
GAGGAGTAATCGCATTGTAAGTTCCATCCTCACCCTCGATTAACCATCTGTCTTTAAAACTAGATGAAACTGGATAGAGTCCAGTAAATTTAGGTGAAACCAAACCATTTTCTTCAAATGATGACTCGTCTAACTTGTCATAATAATTTATTTCTGATGTTTCACTATTTTTCAAACCAATTTTAATTGAAGCAGGAACTAGGGTTTTCACACCAATGTCCGACAGCGTTAATAAACTGGCCGAAGCCGCAAAAGCATACGTCGAAACGCCAACGCTAGCTGTGGAAGAAATGATTAGCACCATGAAGGCGATTTTAGATAATAACTTTGCTCTACTTTCCTTATGTCCTTGTTTCATTTTATTCACCTATGCCAAATTCCATCGCTAAGCCAATGCTGCTACCTATAACGCTATTGATCAAATCGTGATCCCAACCTTCAAGAAAAATATCAATATCCAAAAAACCGATTCCATATTCATCTGTTTCTGTCAGAGGCAAAACACTTTCTTCCACTCCGGTATAAATATATTTATTCATCGCCTCATAATAGGCCTTAGTAGCCGTTTTATCAGTATCTTTAATCGGATAGACACCCGAGGAATGATTAGGATTAGCAAAGCTGTCAAAATTCCGATCAACATTCTTGGCATCATCTTCATAAGGAAGATCATAGTCGATATCTTCATCGTGTTGTCCATAAAATATTTCTTTCTTCGTATCTTGACGATAATCAAATTCACCATCTTGATCTAAATCTAGAGGTCCGCCAACGAGCGTATAGCCATCTTGCATATCGCTCGGACTAGTTAAAATATTTCCAAGCGTTTCTGAAGCAAAGCGAACGCGGGTTGCATCTTTGGCTTTCCCGGCAATATTGAAATCGGATAAATATATCTTGGAACCTTCATTCACACTGCTGGAGGTTGAATAGCCACCTCGCGACATGAAAGCTAAGGACAAATGAATATATTGATTGGTCGATGCTAAAGAATGATATTCATTGAAAGTACAATTCAATAATGGCGGTTCATATAGATTAAAATCCGTTTGTCCTCTGTTAAAAGAACCAGAAGTAATCGGATATATGTTCTCACTTGAATAGCCATTTGAATTCAAAACATATTCAACGATATCTGAAGTTATTGTTACGCTATCACACCAATAGATATCTTTATTCTCCAATTCAGAATTAGCCAAGTCAAAAATTAAATTGTCCGAAGTCAAATGGGCATTCGAAACAAATCCAATTTTCAAATCGGTTGACCTACCAAAAGAAGTACCATCAATTTCGATACTTTTATCGGCAGAAAGTTGATACCAGGCATAAGTTGCACTGACACTTCCTCCTCCAACCATTGCGCTGATAAGCGACAAGGCGAGGATTATTCTCGTTGAATTTCTCATTGTAATAAATCTTATTCTTCAGCGTTCTCTGAACCAACATAAGTTGATATTCTTATTCCCGAATTATTGTCGAAAAAATCACCTTCACAGTCAGGATCATCGCCATCTATCCATATCGCTAAGGTATAGCGAATGACTTCGTTAGGCCACAATTTTGTTGACTGATTATCTGATAGAACAATCGTAGACGAATCATTAAAATACTTGAGTTGTCCCGAGTCGTATTCTTCTTCACATGACGCTAAATATGATCGAGTATCTGCATTCAAACTATCATCTGTACTTGATTCGACATTGTAACGAATGTAATCTATATACTCATGCGTCATTGAATCGATGGTCTCATCTTTCGTATAGGTGTTTTCGTACATGCGAATTCGCATCGCATCGGATATGAGTTTGTTATTGTCACCTGATGATTCATCATTAATTTTTATTCCGTAATAGTAATAGCAAGGCCCATCTCCAACATTTGTTACAAAGAACGTATAGGCAAAATACAAACTAGCTTCTTGATCGTCCGATATTTCAAACGAGAGACTTTTCTGGCCACCAACATCTGTATCAAGACTAGCCTTGTCAATATCAGCTTTAGTATATGGAACGGCATTATTAAAACCCTTCAGCGCAATATGCGTTGTTGTGTCCTCCATATCAGGCGAAGTTGATAAAGCCAATCTCGTCTCATAATCAATGAGACTTATAGTGAAATTACCAACATAGTTTGATAAGAAAGCAATAATTATAAAAGCCGTAACCAAAACAGCAGAAATCGAAGTACCAATAATGATTCTCCGTTTTTTCTTACTCTTTTTAATGGATCTTTGATTAACCATATTGTTTCTCCATACTAAGTGCATTTATTTGACAAATGCTATTTAATAACATATTACCGAATTGTGCATATTCAGCAATATGTTAAGAAGAAACCCTCGGAATAAAAATAAAAATCGCCACGCCCTATACATGTTGAATAATCAATCTTATTCCGTTAGTAGCAACTGGCAATCATATATCAAAGATATTTAGATCCTATAGTTTTGCGCCACACGCTTTCGCGAGTTTTGCTTTTGTACAATAAAAGTTTACTTTATCTCGAAATTATAATCAATAATAATAGTTTCTTTCTTGCTTCACCATTCATAAATGTTTTAAAAACATAGTATTTATCTGTGTTTTTTGGTATATATAGTTCATTTGGTCTTTTGCTAATATTTTAATAGTACAGGGCATAAAAAACTTTGCCCAGAGTTATCTAGGCAAAGTTGCAGAATTTATTCAATATAAATTGTTTATTCTCCAGTAACACCAGTGTTAGTCATACCATTCATATTCAAAGAGTAGAATTCCAAATTCATATCAAATAATCCAAAATAATCAGAATCGATAGCATCTGTACAATTAACATCAGTTCCCTCAATCCAAATATCAACTGCAATATTGAATGTAGT
>JAQWCB010000170.1 GCA_028707375.1 Bacilli bacterium
CAAAAGCATTATCCTTGAATATAACAAAGATCAAGCGATTGAAGACAAGTTCGTATACCAATTCAACAATCAATGCCTTCATCAAGTTGAAAGGAACATATAAAAAGACCATTATCATAATGAAATTTGATCCATAATCAGGATAAGTATTAACGATGGAATTGACTATGTCAGAATTGAAACATGTCGCCCATTGACCCGCCATATATGTCGGAGTAATAAAAAGAATGTTGAGCAAAGTCATAATCAGGGAAACAATAACCGCAATGATAACATATGATAAAATCCTATAAAGGAAACCTCTTCGAAACCATTTTAATACATGAGAACAAATATAGATGCCAAGAATATACGATACTGAAGCTATGAAAGCCGAGATTTGACCGATGCCTAAAAAGCCAACACCTTGAAAGATAAAAGAAAAAAGCGTTTTAATTATCGCCGTAGCTAAAGCCCCCGGAAGTCCATATAAAGCGTAGGCGACTAAAATAATAGTATCAGAAAACTCAATTTCGAGCCACGGCGCAAAGACATACGGAATTTTGATGAATAGCATAATAACTGTCCCTAGCGCTGAAAGGATAGCAATTGTTGACATGCGTGTAATTATTTCGCTGAAATTTCTTCTCATAAAGTTATACCCTCTTTGTTTTAAATAAAAAAAGCCCTAAAATCAGGGTCTTCCACAAAAATATAACTTATGAATAAATAACTATATTTTGTATCTTCTTTTATCCAGCCTTTACTGTCGCCTATGGAATCTAACCATATCTGCTTCAAAACTATCATTTGAAGCGCGCGGGGTTTAACCGCCGAGAGGGAATTTCACCCAACCCTGAAGTACAATTAAATTATAGAACTTATCTTTTAAAAATGTCAAAAAATATTGTAAAAATATTTATGCATATTAAATCTTTTGCTATCCTTTATAATCATTGTGTTTTTTATTATATATACACTTGGCGCGAATCTTATCGATGATAGTCAGTGGTATCTGCGCGTATTGACCAGTTTTTAACTTAGCAATAGACATATTGCCAATTCTTATTCGCTGCAAAGAAATAACGCGATGATTAATAGCGTCCATCATCCTTCGCACCTCGCGATTCTTACCTTCGTGAATCGTAATATTGATGATTGAATGATCCATTGCAACCGTGACGATTGATACCTTAGCTGGCGCCGTTAAACCATCTTCCAACATAACACCCTTTTCCAAGCGAGTCTTATCTGATGATAAAAAACGTCCATCAATCTCAACCTGATAGGTCTTGTCGAAAGAACTGGAAGGATGCATAACCAAGTTAGCAAAATCTCCATCATTAGTCATTATTAAAGCACCTGAAGTATTGATATCAAGTCTTCCCACCGGAAAAAGACGCCCATATTTACTTGGAATCAATTGATCGACGGTTTTCCGTCCCCGATCATCGCTCATACTGGTCACAAAGCCACAGGGTTTATTGATGAGAAAATAATATTTTTGATGCTGGGCTTCTGGCTTTAAGATATGACCATCAATATCAATTGTTATTTGGGAATCATCAAATTTAGCCCCTAGTTGGTTAATTATTTCTCCATCAACTTTGACTTTATTGGCCAAAATATACTGCTCGGCTTTGCGGCGCGAGCAAAAACCGCGGTCCGCAATTATTTTTTGTAATCTGATTAACATTTTTTTCTCTTTTCTATCAAAAATGCTGATATTTGTTCCAGCGTTTCTGTGTCTCTAACATCGATTGAAATGTGATTTCCATCAATATTGTAATTAAAATTATACTTGATTGACTGATTCCCTTCGCGATAATTACGAGCGATTCGTTCGCAGTCGCGGACAGAATTTATTTCAAATAATTTGGCTAATTCTATTTGTTCCATTTCGTCAAAAGGGACTAAGAGTCTAGCCTTCCCTTGTGATAACTTCGATTCTACCACCATTTTCACAATCTGTGGGCTTAGCTTTAATAAGCGCAACGTGTTATTGATTTGACCGTGCGACAGATGGGTCATTCTCCGAATATCGCGCTCCGTGTATCCATATTTTTGCATAAGGACATTATAGGCGTAGGCCTGAACCAAACTATTATCCTTGTTCGACATCATATTGTTCAATACATAAAAGATAACTTCCTCAACTGAACACTTCAAATAGACAGCCGAAACTTCCTTCTGCTTGAGTTTACTCAGCGCTAAAAAACGTTTGACACCATTTACAACGTATTTTTTTCCTTCGTATTCATAGATAAAAATAGGTACGATGAGTCCTTGTTTGCGAATGGATCGTTCAATGATATTGATTGAATCACTATCGTAGTTTTTACGCGAAAAAAGCGGAAGCAATTCCAATTCATCAATTGGTATTTGGCTGACCTGTGAAGTTGCAATCGCTGATTCAATTTGCGAGACAACATCGCTCGCGCTATATGAAGAAACTAATTCCTCAAGTTTCCCTTTTTTGATCAGTTTATTATCCTTAGGTTCACTGTTGGACATTGCCAATCACTTCCCTCGCCAAACAGTTATAAGCTAGTGAACCCGAGGCTTTGGGTTTATAGCAATTTATAGGTTTGCCAAACGCCACTGACTCGGCCAATGCAACATTGCGCGGAATGCGGGTGGCAAAAGTTTTTTCCCGAAAAGTGCCCATCACTTGTGAAGTTATCTCTGTCGACAATCTATTTCTATTATCGTACATAGTTAAAAGGAAACCTAAAATATCTAAGTCTGGATTAGATTGCATCCGCACGTTATTGATTGCTGACAGAATCTGAGCCACACCCTCCATCGCAAAATACTCGCACTGAACAGGAATTAAAACTAAATCAGCCGCCGTTAGTGCATTCAAG
>JAQWCB010000015.1 GCA_028707375.1 Bacilli bacterium
AGCTCTCGATTATTTGAAAAATAAGAAATTCGCCATCAATGTTATTTCTAAATCAGGGACGACGGTAGAACCTTCGATTGCTTTTCGCTTACTCAAAGACATTTTGGTCGCAAAATATGGTGAGTCATATTTAAAGAGCGCGGTTGTCGCAACTACCGATAGCCAAAAAGGTGCTTTGAAGAAGGAAGCAGATGAAGCTGGGTATCAAACTTTTGTCATTCCTGATAATATAGGCGGACGATTTTCTGTTATTACACCCGTTGGTTTGCTTCCCATTGCGTGTGCGGGAATCGACATTAGAGATTTCATTAATGGTGTTAAAAAAGGTGAAAAAGAATACTCTGTTCCTGATTACAAGCTCAATCCCGCTTATATGTATGGCGCAAAAAGATATTTGCTCCATCAAATTGGATATCCTGTTGAAGTCTTTACGACATACGAACCACAGTTTGCTTCAATAAACGAATGGTTAAAACAATTGTTTGCTGAATCGGAAGGAAAGGAAGGCAAAGGATTATTTCCTACGAGTGTAACCCTCACAACAGACTTGCACTCAGTCGGTCAATTTCTTCAACAAGGCTCCCCAGTCCTTTTTGAAACTATTATCAAAACCTCAGAGCCCATTGTGGATTTAATAGTCGAGAGTGACAAGAAAAATTTAGATGGTCTAAACTATCTGGCTGGTGACAAATTGTCATATATCAATGACAAGGCTTACGAGGGAACATTAAAGGCTCACACGAAAACCGGCCCCACGTCAGCTAACATTATTGAAATTGAAAAAATGACACCATTCAACCTCGGCAATTTATTCTATTTCTTTATGCGAGCGTGCGCTTATTCGGCCTATCTATTGGGCGTTAATCCTTTCAATCAACCCGGGGTAGAAATATATAAAAAGAATATGTTTACCCTGCTTGGAAAGTTTAAAAAAGATTAGTGATAATCAAAGATAATTTATTATTTAGCAAGTTAAAAAAATAAGTTGATAGATAGATATTAACCATTAGGAAAAACAATATTATTTTTCTTGATATAACAATATCTATTTGCTATAATTACAAAGCATGTTTAAGGAGGAATATCTCAATGTCAAGAACCTGTCCTATAACTGGAAAAAGTCCTGTAACTGGTAATAATCGCTCACACTCACTTCGCGCAACCCGCAAGAAATGGGGCGTAAATCTTCAGAAAGCTAAGATTGAAGTTAATGGTAAGATGACTACTGTTCGTATTTCAACCGCTGCCCTTCGCACTTTGCGAAAAGCTCAAAAGGCTAACGCCAGCACTGAAGTTACAGCCGATAAAGCAGCTGCTTAATTAAAGTTATAAAAATTGACCCGATGGAGAATCGGGTCTTTTTTTGTGCCTACTCATATTCTAATATTCTTATATTACAAAATAGTTAACTATCAATAAAATCATATTAATAAGCTGTGTCAAAAAGAAAATCCATTCAACAACTGCAAGGGAACACACTTTAGGACGAACGTATATCGTAGTTCCATTTTCTTCAGTCTTTTCCATATACATCCATTTTTTCAGTTGTGGAATAAAAAGAAGAACAAGTAAAATAAGTCCAATGACTCCCATAATAATGCCTATTACTTTGTTAAATTCAAGAGGATAATAGTCTTTGAACATCACCGCCACAAAAAACAAAACATCTGCTCCAATCTGAGTAAGGAAGAAAATAACACTCATCACGATATGTGTTTTATAATAATCCAAACCGAAGTAAAGAATCCCTAAAAAGACAATCAGCGAAATCAATTCGAGAAATAGGCCAGAATAATACATCGGATTGGTACATTTTATAAAGGTTAAAATATAAGATTGCGTAGCAAACATCACAAAGAGTGTACCCAAGGCCAGTAGAACTATTCGTTGAGTATAATTCAGTACAACTTCGTATGGAAAACAATTTAAATAGGAAAACTTTGTATTGTCACCTTTACCTTTTAAACGATACGTAATCTTCGGAAGCAATATAATTGATATGCCTAAAATCAAGGCAATGATAGGGAAAAATAATTTAAGCATTCTTTGCTAGTACCAGCAGTACTCCTCCTTCATTTACTTTTAATACAGCCACTCTTTCTAAGAGCGTATTGTCGATAGCCTTAGAGTCGGTAAAATTCAATCTGATATTGCGAACTGGTGTTGACACATGTTCCATTGAGATAACAGCGCTAGGAAAACCCACTACATAGAACCGATCATATCCCTGCTTTGAAATAATGTGACTTCCCTTGGCGTAATAATTAATCAGATTGATGTCATCTTGAAAACTAACTGCACCTTTCGCCTCTTTTAATGTCAACAATATCTCTCGGTAGTGTTTGAAACCCGAATCGAGTTTATCTAGGAGCACAACTTCATCAGCCCCTTGGGAAAAGAGAAAATTAATGACCTTTAAATTTACATTTTCGCCTCGGTTATCTGAATAACGAACAACCTTTTCCTTTGGAAGAAAAGTCAGTACATGTTGCAGGTCAACATTTTTAAAAGAAGACACCGCCAGAGAGATACGCGCTCCTGAACTACGCGCGATATCTATTCCTTCATCTAATCCAATGATCTCACTATCAAGATATTTATTCAACACATCCAACGACGCATTGGGAGTAACCAATATCATTCTTTTCACGATATCTATGCTCCAATAATGGTCTTGATTGCTTCGCGCTTATCCGAAGATTTGAAAATGTATGACCCCGCAACCGCGACATCAACCCCCGCTTCTCGAACCATTTCAATGGTCTCAGCGTTGATTCCCCCATCGACTTCAATCAATGTGTTCAATTTTTGATCATCGATATATTTTCGCAATCGCCGAATTTTATCAAGAGAAGAAATAATAAACTGTTGGCCGCCAAAACCTGGCTCAACAGACATCACAAGAACCAAGTCAAAGTGATTTAAGAAAGGTAAAATTTTTTCAATTGGCGTTCGCGGCTTAATAGAAATACCCACTTTAATCTTGGGGGAAAATTGTCTAATCATCTCCTGAGTTTCAATCGGATCATCCACCGCTTCCAAATGAAAAGTAATTAAATCTGCTCCAAAATTGATGCATTTAGCAGCGTATTTCAATGGATCGTCAATCATTAGATGTACATCATTGAACATTCCTTCTTTGGAGAAACGCTTAATAAAATCAGGCCCAAATGTAATATTAGGAACAAAGTGACCATCCATAATGTCATAGTGAAGGAAACTGGCGCCCGCAGTCCGACACTCTTGTATCTCTTGCTCCAGTCGACCTAAGTCAGCTGATAGAATCGATGGTGCAGCAATCAATTTTTTCTTAGCCATTTCGCTTTCCCTCCTTAATTTCTTTCAACATTTTAAGATAATTATCGTAACTTTCTTTTGAAAGTCGACCTTCTTCTAACGCTTCTTTAACCTTGCATTCTTTTTCGGAAAGATGCATACAATCATTATAATAACATTTTAAAGCATATTTTTCATATCCAGGATAAATTCGTGACAAATCTCTCGATGTAATCTTCAACAAAGAAAAATCAAGTGAAGAAAAGCCCGGAGTATCGCCAATCAACCCACCTAAATACTGGAAAAAAATAACTTCTTTAGTTTGATGCTTTCCGCGCCCCAACGCCTTAGAATATTCACCGATTCGGCGATTAAAATCTTTATCTATGGCATTTATTAAAGATGATTTACCCGCTCCTGTCTGTCCCATAAAGGCAACAGTTTTCCCTTGAATTCTATCTATTATTGGTTCAATGGTTCGAGTGTCAAACTTACTGGTCACAAAAGAAGGAAAACCAAGTGATTCATAATACTCTTGATATTTTTTAATTTCCTCGCGTTTCGAGTGATTTAAACGATCTATTTTGGTAAAAGCAATGATAACTGGGATGTGACAAAAATTTAAATAACATAAAAATTTATCAAGTAAATATGAGGAAAAATCCGGTTCGCAAGTAGAAGCAACGACAATGGCATAATCTAAGTTCGCCACGCGGGGTCGAATCAAAATATTTTGTCGCTCTTGAACTTCAACAATCGTATTTTCCTGATCAACTTTTACAATATCGCCAATAAATAGTGGACCGAAAGCATAGATTAAAGTCTTGCGTGGAACCAAGGAAACAATTTTCCCGTCCTCGATACTTAATCCCTTAAAACATCTTTTGTTACCAGCGATAAGTCTATATAGCATAACGATTATTTCTTCTTGAAAATCTTTGACCAAAAACCTTCTTTTCGCTTAATCAAATCAGGGTTTTGTAAGATTCTCTCGATGTCTCTTCGCATGTCAACCGCCGATTTATAGCGATCGTAAGGAGATTTTGCACAAGCTTTATAAATGATTTTTTCAATGATAATCGGACATTTAGGATTAAATTTACGAACGGAAGGAAAACGATCCTTAATGTGCTTCAAGGCAACGGTAACCGCGGATTCATCATCAAAAGGAACTCGACCAGTAACCAATTCAAAAAAAGTAATGCCCAAAGAATATATATCAGACTGAGGTGAAGCCGGATTTCCCTCTGATATTTCAGGAGCCATATAATGAACCGAGCCCACTACCACATCTGAGCGAGTCACGTGTGAAGAATTTTGAAAAGTTGCGATACCAAAGTCGCCAAGTTTTATTAAACCATCAGCCGTAATAAAAACATTTTGCGGCTTAATGTCGCGATGAATCACTCCGTGTTGATGAGCATAATAGACCGCCGAACACAATTGATACATAATATCACAAGCTTCCAAGAATGAGAATTTTCCTCTTAAACTCAAAGCGTCGCGCAAAGTTTTTCCCTTCACAAGTTCAGTTACCATATATGGTCTATTTTGAAAAGCGCCAAGATTGCTCACCTGGACGATATTTTGATGTTTCAAGGAAGCGGCCGCCCGAGCCTCTCGTTCAAAACGAGTCAAGTTCAAAGGATTTTTTAAGGTCTCTTCGCGAATAATTTTAATCGCAACATCCTTATCAGTAATGATATCTTTGGCCTGATATACAATAGCCATTCCTCCTTCACCGAGAGTACCTGTTATTTCGTAACGATCATCTAACAAATCTCCAACTTTCATTTCACTTAGCCTCCAAAACACTTATTGAAATATTATCTAAGCCACCATTATTCAAGGCTTGATTCATCAATTTTTGAGTTAAATTCTCAATTTTATCATCAATATTAGTTTCAATGATTTTTTTGATTTCATCATCCGATACCATATTGGTTAAACCATCCGAACAGCAGAGAAGCAAATCGTAATCATTAGAAATTTCATAAAGATCGTAATCAACTACGCTCGCTATTCCCATAGCATTCATCAACACATGTCGCTTAGGCGAAGTGAGCATCTCTTCTTTGGAAATGCTGCCCATTGAATACAAATATTGTACTACAGTTTGATCCGAAGTGACTCTTCGAAATTCCTTGCTCGATCGAGTATACGTATATGCTCGCGAATCACCGCAGTTGAGAATCAAAGTTTTTTCATCAAGAACTAACGCTAAGACAAGCGTGGTGCCCATTCCATAGTACTTGGATTTGGAGACGGCTAATTTATGAATTGACGCATTAGCTCGCTTGACGATGCGATGTAGCATTTTCTTAGCCTTGTTAATATTTTCAGGCTTCGGCGATAAACTAAAAGCATTAATAATAGTATTGACTGCAATATTCGAAGCAACTTCACCCGCCGAGTGACCGCCCATTCCATCAGCAATAATGATAGCTTTAAATTCTTCACCATTAAATAGACCGGCTTGGTCCTCATTGTTCGGTCTTTTTTTTCCGATATCGGTTAACGCAAATAATTCATAGTTATTTATGTTCATACCTCGCCCTCAATTGTCCACAAGCCGCATCTATATCCGATCCAAATTCCTTTCGAATCGTCGATTTTATACCAGCCTTAAGCAACGCATCGTGAAATTTATGAACACGATTATTTGATGAGCGTCGGAAATCATTTTCCATTACCTCATTGTAAGGAATCAAATTAACAAAACCATGACGAGGTTTAATTAAATCAATCAGAGCTTTCAAACATTCATCCGTATCGTTAAGATCCTTAATCATAATATATTCGAAAGTAACCTGCCGATTAGAATCAGCAAAGTATTGATCCACCGCTGCCATCACTTGATCCAAAGGATATGCTTGGTTGATAGGCATAAGTTTATTTCGAACTTCATCTAAGGGCGCATGTAGCGATATCGCCAAATTGATCTGAAGCCCCTCTTTTCCATATTTCAAAATTCCTGGAACAACTCCCGCAGTAGAGACCGTAATGTGTCTTGCTCCAATATCTAAGCCGAATTGTGAATTAACCGCTTTAATAAACGACATAACATTATCATAATTATCAAAGGGTTCACCGGTTCCCATGACAACAACATGCGTGACCTTACGCTTTAATGGACGCAAAAGTTGATTAATAATTAAAACCTGACCCATCATTTCACTAGCGTCAAGTCCTCTAACTTTTTTAAGCAAACCTGAAGCGCAAAATTTACATCCCATATTGCATCCAACCTCAGATGACACACAAACAGAATCACCATAAAAATAATGCATCAAAACTGTCTCAACTTTGTGACCATCCTCAAGTTCCAAAAGCAATTTAATGGTTCCATCATCAGACATTTGCTTAGTATAAATTTTAGGGAGAGTCAAGGTATATCGCTCTTTCAAAACCTCACGAAAACTTTTAGATATATCTGTCATATCATCAAAAGAATCAACATTAAAACGATATAGCCAACTATAAAGTTGCTTCGCTCGAAATTTTTTCTGGCCAAGTTTTTCCATCTGCTCTTCAAGTTCTTCCAAACTCAAGCCGTACATATTGATTTTATCACTCATATTTTCTCCTCAAAAGAGCATAGTAGACTCCATTGTTATTCTTTTCATAAGGCATAATTTGTCGCGAAGTAACTATTTCGTACTCAGGGTATTTATTTAAAAATAATTCAACTATATTCTCGCCCTCACGCTTGTTAATCGTCTCCACAACATAGGCAAAAATTCCATCTTTATTCACGTATTTTTTGGCTTCTTCCAAGTATGACAACTGCTGATATTTCAACTTTCGATAATCTTGTTTCGTCGTACTCGCTAAAATCTCTGCTTTTCTTTTCACTAGGCCTAAACGTGAAGAGGGAGGCATAGCAACAACAATATCAAATGAATTATATTCAATATAGGTTCGCAACAAATCTATATCGGCCAAGTATATTTTTTGATTCCTTACTCCTAGTTTATCAAATTTATACTTCGTCTGACGGAATTTTATTTCATTTTCAATATTTAAAGTCAAATCACCATTGCAACCACTTAGTCGAATGGCCAAATCAGCTGCCATCTCAAACCGATTGCCGTCAATCAATAAAGCACTATCGCCAGTAGCCAAAGGAAGATTATTAAGAATTTCCTGATAGGATAAATCTTCTTTAAAACAATTCCCCAATTTCACTTCGTTCATCTCATCAAATTTTTGATTCTTATTTAAAGCGTATGCATTGTCAAAATTTTTTACTGGTTGAAAATGCGTTTTCTCATTAAAATGCGACGATGATATTTTTAGTTCATTTCTTTTGATATAAATCTTTGCTGGCTGCTTGTTAGAAACAAGAAGTTTAGCTGTGATCGATGGTCCAAATTGCTTGAGCCAAAGTCTAATTATCCATTCAGGAGTTGAGAAAAACAATGAATTATACTTGACTGGATCTTCTTTTTCCGCTTCGGGAACGACAAAATTTTTCTGTCCCATGTTCATAAGTTTGTTGAAAATTATCGCGGATTCGACATTTAATTTATTATCTAAGATCACTTGGTCAAACTCATCTTTTAAAGAATCTAAATCAATCTCAGTCGACTGATAACGAATGCTATATAAAGTGCAAATAAAAAGATATAACTTTTTCTCGCGCGGATGAACATTTTCAATTTCCTTTATCACTTCATATCTCAACGATACAAAATTTCGAAGTACTCCTTGAAGCAATTTGTGTATCCGCACTTTTTGTGCAATTGAAAAATTATATTGAGCCTCAAAAGAACTCATTACTTTCTTTAGTGATTCCTTCTTTTCGATGATTCTTTGACACGCGACAACGCTGATAAATAATATATTCATATATGTTTTATTATATCATAATAACTATCGTTTCTTTCGATTATACAATGATATATAGAGAATTATTCTAAACATAAATAACTCCCGCTTTTTATTGAGCGGGAGTATCTATATTCAATATCCTAATCTTCCTTATTCTTTTTCAAGCGCTCAATCTCCTCTAGCGCCAGTTCCTTATCTTTAGCCTTAATTTTATTCTCGTAGTCCGCATCAGCAAAGGCATCACCCAAGTAAGGTTCAATTCCTTCTTTCTCATCTGCTTCCTCCATCGTTTCAAAGTGAGCCATATTGTCATTGGTCATAAAGCGAGGATATTCTTTGTTTATATATTCATATTCCTTTTGCGGAGCAAAATACTCAAACAAGACACGTACGTGAACGTGGTTCTGTTTAAAGATCTTGATGAGTACATCAGCTGCCTGCTTTTCAATCGGTTCATATTTGCGCGGTGCAGAAACGACAATATTTAATTGATACGATGTTTGATCAACTCCGCGATAAATTAGAAAAGAATCGGGAGCATAAAAGACAATTTCTTCCGGCGCAACTTCAAAGGCCTGTGCCACTTCATCCTGAACATCCGCCACAAAAGATTGAGCCTGAAATTGATCGACTCCTAATAAACTAATTGTAATCATATATCATAAACTCCTTTTATATATCGCTTGAAGGATCAATATCCACATCAATCTTGACACTAGATGAATGAAGATTGAGCACATTTAGCCCCTTCAAAGCGGCATCAACTAATTTTCGACTTTTGTATTTTAGCATAATCTTTCGGTAATATCTATTGTTAAGTCTTTCGATATATGGAATGGAAGGACCATATAACTCCGATCGTGTTCCTCCTTGCAATTGATGAAAAAGATAGGCTTTAACTTTGTAACTTGCCTTTTCTACTTCCTTGGAAGAATTAGCGGAAATCGTAATATTGACAATAAAGGTATAAGGTGGGTATTGTCGATCAAATCTATTTTTCATTTCATACTGATAAAAGGCTTCATAGTCTTGACTTTGGGCCAAGTGGATAATATCATTTTCGGGCGAATATGTCTGAATTATAGCAAAACCTTCCTTATCCTTACGTCCAGCCCTTCCCACTAATTGCGTTAATAAATTGAATGTATCTTCATTGGCCTTGTACGAAGGGAATTGCAAAGATTGATCTGCCAACAGGGCTACCGCCAATGTAACGTTGGGAAAATCGTGTCCCTTAGCCACCATCTGTGTTCCAACCAAAATATCGAATTCTCCTTTAGAAAAACCATTGATGATACTGTGATACACGCCTTTTCGACGCGCAGTATCAGCATCTAGACGCCTAATCTTTGCCTGGGGGAAAAAAGATTGAATTTCCTCTTGAATTCGTTCGGTGCCAAAGCCGACAAAACTAAATGCTGTTCCTTGACAATGCGGACAAACTAAATCTTCAGCTTGCAGTTCATAACCACAGTGATGGCATACAATCTTCTTTTGTCCCTTGTGATATGTCAAAGGCAAATTACAATTGGGACACTTGAGAGGCTTTTGACATTTGCGGCACATATATACCGGAGCGTATCCTCGTCGATTGAGAAAAATAATCACCTGTTCTTTTTTTGCCAATGTTCTTTCAATCGCTTGTCTTAGAGGAATCGATATCAGTGTTGAATTATAGTCAATATTTTCGAAATCGCCAAGGTCAATGATCTTGGTCTGAGGCAGATGAGCCGAATTGTATCGTTCTTTCAGTTTAACTAATCCATAGACTCCCTTGTCGCCACGGGCGCGGCATTCCAAAGATGGCGTTGCCGAACCAAATACCACCTTTCCCTGCATTTGCTCCATTCGCATTATAGCTACTTTGCGCGCATCGTAATATGGCATTCGATCCTGCTTGTAAGATGAAACATGCTCTTCATCGACAATAATCAATTTAACATTCTTTAAGGGTGCAAAAACCGCTGAGCGAGCACCGATAACTACATGAACTTCTTCGCGCGATATATTAAGGTATTCATCATATTTTTGGGCATCGGTCAGTCCCGAGTGCAAAAGAGCAACACGATCGCCAAAGATTGCCTTAAAGCGCGAAATCATTCGATCTGTCAAAGCAATTTCGGGAACAAGAATAATCGCATCACAGCTTTGATCCAAACAATTTTTAACTAATTTAATATAGATTTCTGTCTTCCCGGATCCTGTTACACCTTGCAATAAATTAACTCTTTTTTTCGAATTGATTAAATATTCATAAGCAGCTTGCTGCTCGCTGTTCAATTCGTGAATCGAATCTTCTTCGTATTCAATTTCAGGCAGGCGCATAATTTCAATTTGCTCAGCGCTGACAGCTCCTTTTTTCATCAATGATTCAAGCGATTTCTTCGCTGTTACTTGCGATTTAGGTAAGCCTTGCGGACATTCCTTGATTTTGTTAAGCAATTTAGTCTCATTCGCATTAAATTGTATTGTTGTCGATAAGAATTTATCGTTTATGACAATAACTTTGCGAAACGAACGCTTGGGCTTTCCCGCATACTGTGAATTAGGTCGCAAGCTTGGCGGTAAGATAACCTTAAGAACTTCAATGAGTGGACAGCAGTAATATTCTGCCACCTTTAAAACTAAATCAAACATCTTTTGATCAACAATTGGTTCAGCGTCAATGATTTCTTCAATAGGTTTAATCTTATATCCCTTTTCTTCTTGATACTTCTCGAGCGAATCTTCTACTAAAAGAGGTTCTTCCACGACAAAACCAATCAGTTGCCGATTATTAAAGTTAACCTTAACTCTCTCGCCAAACTGAATCTTATTCTGCCCCAAATAAGCGTAAGAAAATGGTCGATCTAGCTTTCTAACTCCGTGTTCAATTACAACTTGCAAGAGATAAAACATTTTAACTCTTTTGGTGGTTAGCAACAGAATTGCGAATAATTCCCTTTATCTCTTCTGCTGCTCGACCGACAATGTCATTTAACACAATATATTTATAATTATATTTGCACGCCAATTCACCGCGGGCTTTCTTCAAGCGAGCCTGAATGATTTCTTCCGGTTCCGTTCTTCTTTTTCTAATTCTTTTTTCCAGGATTCCCAATGAAGGAGGAATAAGAAAAATTGATATAATATCATCCCCATGCATTTTAGCCAAGACTTGTCTTGCTCCTTGAACTTCAATTTCAAGCAAGACATTTTTCCCCTCGTTTCGAAGTTTTTCAACATAATCGCGCGGCGTTCCATAACTATTCCCCACAAAAGAAACGTGCTCCAACAAATTGCCTTCATCGACATTTTTTTGAAATGTTTCCTGATCAACAAAAAAATAGTCAACTCCATCTTTTTCCATATGGCGCGGGGCACGCGTTGTCATTGAAATGGAATATGTCAAGTCCAGGGAACTATCTTCCATTAATATTCTCTTTACCGCACCCTTGCCCACTCCGGATGGTCCGGAAAGTATTATTAAAAGTCCTTTTTTCATTCGAATATCCTCACACTACTTTGTTCTAATATATCACTTTTTTCAAGCAGTATCTAACATTTAATAGAGATTTTGTACATTTTTTTCATTTTGTTAAGTGACATAGTAATAATCATATTTTATAGATACTATTTACACAATCGTGGGTAATATCGCCTTTTTCAATTTCAATGACGGATTTAACATTGCAGAGTAATTTTCTT
>JAQWCB010000171.1 GCA_028707375.1 Bacilli bacterium
TCGATAGCCTTATCCGGAAGAAAACGATCAGTTATATATCGCTTGGAAAGACTGGCAGCGGCAATTAAAGCATCATCGGTAATCTGCACTCCGTGATGAACTTCATAAGAATTTTTCAATCCTCTTAAAATAGTAATTGTATCTTCAACTGTCGACTCATCAACCAATACCTTTTGCATTCTTCTTTCGAAGGCCGCATCTTTTTCAATATACTTACGATACTCATCCAAAGTAGTAGCACCGATACAGTGGAGTTCACCTCTTGCGAGCATAGGCTTAAGCAAATTGGCAGCATCCATAGCCCCGTCCGTTCTACCAGCCCCAATCAATTGGTGAATTTCATCAATGAATAGGATTATTCTACCTTCCGACTTTGTCACTTCTTTCAATACCGCCTTGAGTCTTTCTTCAAACTCACCACGATACTTAGCACCTGCGACCAAACTTCCCAAATCCAATTCAAATATCGTTTTATCCTTCAAAGAAACAGGAACATCACCACGGAAAATTCTCCACGACAAACCTTCAGCAATTGCTGTTTTACCCACACCGGGTTCACCGATGAGTATGGGATTATTCTTTGTTTTACGCGACAGTATTTGCATCACTCTTCTAATTTCCTCATCGCGACCAATAATTGGATCGATATGGCCCTTTGCTACTTCAGCCACCAAATCTCTTCCATATTTATTTAAGACATCGTAACTATCTTCAGGACTATCGCTAGTAACCTTGGAATTTCCTCTTATCTGAGTGATAACCTCCATAAATGACTTTTTATCGTAATGTGGCATTTCGCTCAATTTCTTCACAAGAGTATGTTTAACATCAAACTGCGCTAACAATAAGTGCTCAATTGAAAGATATTCATCTCCCAACTTTTTCTCGTATTTTGTCCCATCAAACAACATATTCTTAAATTCAAGCGATGGTAAAGGATCTTCATTTGAACTTGTAGTATTGATCTGATTCAAAAAATCATCAATGATTTGACTGACTTTCTTTGAATCGATATTTAATCTATCCAGCACTTTAACATAGAATGATTCATTCGAATCAAATAGTGCTCTAAGCAAATGAGGAACATCAATTGAAGGATGTTCTCTATCCTTAGCTAATTGGCTAGCGGCGTTGATTACTTCAATCACTTTTCGTGTGTATTTTTCTTCGCTCATATTTGTACCTCCCTACTATTTAGCAGTCTTTAATATCGACTGCTAAATATATAATATCACTTTTCTTAGCAGTGTCAATATTAGAGTGCTAATTTTTGTGAATCTTTTTCGTGATTCATAAAAATGGATCGGGAAAACAGCCGAAAATCATTTGTGCCATTCAAAAAATTGAAATAAGAGTAACAAAAAATCCTGGCATTCCCAATTCTAAATATAATTATTCCTTAAATATTTTTAATGAGTCGAGCTATTAAATCCACACAGGCATCAATGCCTATTTTTCCACTATTCAAAGCTAAATCGTAGTTATCTATCTGTCCCCATTTTTCACCTGTATAATATTTATAATATACTGCTCTTCGGCGATCTTTGTCCTTCAATCGACTGATAGCAGTCTTTTCGGTCTCGCCGTAAAGCCTGACGATACGCTGAGACTTAAATTCATCATCTGCATGAATAAAGATGTTGAAAACGTCATCGCGTGGACGGAGGATGTGATTTGCACATCTACCAACGATAATGCAATGGCCTTCCTGTGCCAATTCTTTAATAATATTAGCCTGAGTGATGTAGAGTTTATCATTGATCGATTGACCACCATTTGTCGTACCAAAGTTTTCTAAAAGCGAATACAAAAACTCTGACTTACTTGAAGCGTATTCACCACGTTTCTCAATGAAGTCCTTCGCAAAATTTGATTGCTCAGATATTTTGTTAACTAATTCCTTATCGTAAAATTTCCAATTCAAATCTTTGGCTAACAATTTCCCAATCGTTCGCCCACCGCTTCCAAATTCGCGACTAATAGTTATAACCTTAGTTTTCATTTTGGCATTCCTCTACTTATATTTTACCATGTTTTTGGAAAATCAAAAGACCTAATCAATTTTTTAATCAGTTCAATATAAATAAAAATAACTTGCTATAGACTAGAATTTCAAAAATGCGTAAGATTTTTTCCCTCGCCGAATAAAGAACATATTGCCATATAATCCTTCACCATTTTTTATAACATATTCAACATCTTGAATCTTTTCACCATTGATTCGCACGGACCCATTTGATACAAATTCTCTTCCTTCGCGTCGAGATTTTGCCAAGTTTACTTTTATCAAAGCATCCAAAATATTCAATTCAGATTCATCAGAATCAAAGTGAGTAATTCCTTCCGCCACTTCAAGAACTTGGCTCTCACTCAAATCGGAAAAAGAATTTTGGAATAATGCTTCCGACATTTTCACACAATCATCAGCTACCGCCGAAGAATGAAGTTGACTCACAATTAAGTAAGCTAATTGTTTTTGACCCAATCTCCTCTCGGGACAAGCATTGTGCTTATCGATATCTTTTTGAATATCATCAAGATCGCGATCATCGAAAATCCGAATATAACGGGCAAAATCCAAATCAGAAACATTGATAAAATACTGATATATATAATATGGTGAACACATATCAGGATTAAGATATAGTGCTCCCCGTTCTGATTTCCCGAATTTTCGGCCTTCAGAATCAGTTATTAATTTAACCGAAAATACTTCAGCCTGCGCATTGGTCTCTTTCTTGCGAATCAGTTCCAAAGAAGATGTGAGATTTCCCCACTGATCTCCACCACCGATTTGTAATGAACAACCATACTCTTGGTACAACCGATAAAAGTCA
>JAQWCB010000172.1 GCA_028707375.1 Bacilli bacterium
AGAAATACCAAAAGAGTCTTACAAGTTATTATCGCGTAAGAAGAGATGTAGAATGGGTAAAATAGGTTTATCACTATATGCAAGAAAAAGAGAATGATTCGTCTTTAAACTTTGGGACTATCCTTAGGCATTTGTCGAACATCCCACATTCTGTTAAGGAAAATGAAAAGAATCCAAGGGGAAAGACTACAATGGTTGAAGTGTCATTCGCTAGTAAAATGCTAGATTCAAATTTGCTGTGCACATATGTTTTTCTGTGACTCGTGATGTCATATCTAATATTTATAAACCAATAAATCATGATAAGAATGTCCTGATTCTAGCAATGTGAACAATTGTTCAATTTTTTTTGAGGATTTACTATGAAAATGATCGCTTATATGTTTGATGTGCGTATAATATTTTACTGTAAACCATTGATATAACTGATTTTTAATAAAAAGTTAAAAGATTAGCACTCAATAGTTGACATTGCTAGAATTATGTTTATAATTATATTTAGCACTAAGGAGTTATGAGTGCTAAGGAAGGAGGCCGATGTGAATTTTACTAGACAGGATGAAATCCTTAAATTAATCGTTGAAGATTTTATCGCCAGTGGTGAACCGGTTGGCTCGAATTCTTTAATTAATAAACACGACTTACATTATTCCTCGGCGACCGTTCGCAACGATATGATGCGCTTGGAGTCAATGGGATACATTGAAAAAACGCATACTTCTTCTGGACGAGTTCCATCTTCAAAAGGATATAGATACTATGTGGAATATCTTAAGAAGAAAAAGAATTTATCAGTTGATGAGGAGTTCAAAAGAGAATTTCAGTTGATTTTGCAGAAAAAGTCTCAATCGATTGAAGATATTATGAATGAATCGTGTGAAATTCTTTCGGAATTGACAAATAGTGCCACCGTGGTGCTGGGACCGGATGCGACGAGTGAGAATCTTGTATCAATCTCGATGATTCCTATTTCGCCAAATGCCTCGACGGCTATCTTTGTTACTGATCGCGGTTATGTCGAACATAAAACTATCGTCGTAAAAACGCAGGATCAGTTAAATAAGGTTAAGTCTTGTGTTGATTTTCTTAATAAGCGCCTTACGGGGACAAAAATCTCGCAACTGGTGGAGAAGTTAGAAGCACTTAAGCCAATATTGAGCGATGTGTTAGGAAATTCTTCCGATGTAGTCATGGATTCGTTTATTGAGGCGTGCGTGAAATTTGCGCAAAGTCGTTCAATGACTCACGGAGCTGTGAAACTACTTAACAATCCTGAATATCAGAATAAAGAGAGACTTCAAGCCGCCTTGGATTTAATCCAGTCGCCTGAGAAGTTAAAAGCAACTATTCAAGCTGGAAAAGTCGAAGGCTTTTCACAGAATGAAGAGGAGGATGTAGCGATTCTTTCACACGATGTAGATTTTGATGGATTGTCTGGCGGAAAAATTGCGATTGTAGGTCCGCAACGAATGGATTACAAAAAAATAATAGCTGCGCTTGAATATATAGCGAAAGAATTGGCTAATTATTATGAAGTCGAAGATGAATCAAAGGAGGATGATGATGATTGAGGAAGTGAAACAAGAGGATATTGATCAAGAAGATCAGGCGGAAGGTGAAGAAGTTGAAGCAAACAATTCCAGCAGCAAAAAATTCTCGCGTCGGGAAAAGAAATACAAACAACAAATAAGTTTATTAGAAGCAGAAATTGAGAAAACCAAGAAGGAAGCAGATAGTTGGAAGAACAAATATTATCAGGCTTATGCTGATTTAGATAATACGCGCAAAAACTTGCAAAGAGATCACGACACTATGGTCAAATATCGCGCCCAAGGTTTTGTTGAAAAATTATTGCCCGCATTTGATAGTTTCCAAATGGCGTTTGCTGTTGAACCCAAGGATGAAAATGTAAAGAACTACGTTCAAGGTTTCAAGATGATTTATTCGCAATTTGAACAAGCGATGAAAGATGAACAGATTTCCTTTGTTAATCCTCAGGTTGGCGATGATTTCGATTCAAGTTATATGCATGCTATTCAAACCGTCGATGGTGAGGAAGACAATAAGGTTGCTAATGTTTATGTTCGCGGATATAAATTAAAAGATCGTTTGATACGTCCAGCTATGGTAATTGTTACTAAGAAAAAGGAAGCCAAAGCGGATGAAGATAAATTAGAAGAAAGTGAAGAAAAGAAAGAATCAGCAGATGAAAAGGAAACTGATTCTGATGAAAAAGAAAGTAAATAATTAGGAGGAAAATATATTATGGCAAAAGAAGTTATTTTAGGTATCGATTTAGGTACTACAAATTCAGTCGTTTCGTACATGCAAGAAGATGGGAATGTGAAAGTTATTCCCAATCCTGAGGGGCACAATACAACCCCTTCGGTCGTATCGTTCAAAGCTGGTGGGGAAGAAATCATCGGTGATGCGGCAAAGAGACAGTTAATTACTAATCCCGATACGGTGGCATCAATTAAACGTAAGATGGGCTCAGCCTACAAAGTTCATATTGGTTGCATCAATAAGGATTTTACTCCGCAGGAAATTTCCGCCAAGGTCTTGGCGTACATGAAAAAATATGCGGAAGATAATATTGGACACGAAGTGAAAAAGGCGGTCATTACTTGCCCTGCTTACTTCAATGATACTCAGCGTCAGGCAACAAAGGATGCCGGTACGATTGCCGGCTTGGAAGTCGTCAGAGTTATATCTGAACCAACGGCCGCGGCGTTAGCGTATGGTATTAAGACCGATAAAGCCCAAAACATTTTGGTTTTTGACTTAGGCGGTGGAACATTAGATGTTTCTGTTCTTGATATTTCC
>JAQWCB010000016.1 GCA_028707375.1 Bacilli bacterium
GAATCCTCTGAATGAATCAAATTAATTGATTCACCGATAGAATTGGCATAGGCCAACATTTCGTCGCGTAAATTATCCATCATGTTTCCAGCCATAGTAATATCAAGGTAATTAACAATCTTATTGCCCGAACTATAGTGGTTTTTCAAAATATCGAGCATAGTTGAATTATAGTCGAGAGTGATGGAACAAAGCATCTTATCGGACATTTCATGTCCGATGACAACTAGGGGAATATTGTAGTCCTGAATCAATCTAATCTCCTCTTGATCCAATTCATCATCAAAAATCACCGCACCATCAACGTGCGAAGAAATAAGTTTTTCAATCGCCTTCTGAGCATCTTCCTTTGAACGTCTTGTCACAAATAAGGTAGTTTGATACCCATAAATTTTAGCAATATCTGTCATCCCTGAGAGCATGTTACAAATATAAACATAATTGGTACCAGGAAGAACGATACCTATATTTGTGGACTTATTCGTAGCTAATCCACGCGCGAGGGCTGAAGGGCGATAGCCCAATTCCTTAATAGCCTGTTGAACTTTTAACTTGGTTTTTTCCGTGACATTATCTTTTCCATTAATAACGCGCGAAACAGTCGCTAATGAGACCCCGGCCTTATTTGCCACGCCGTATATGGTGGCTCTATCTTTTAAGTTTTCAGACATACTTTTCCCTCCAATGAAACAAAAATGTAAATTTGTCATTCCTTACAATTATGATACATCTAATAATCTAATAATGAAAGAAAAATCTTAATTTTTTCGAGTTCAATATAAGATTTATTAGATATTGCTGTATTATTTGCAAATAAAAAGTTGCTAATTCGAAACTAGCAACTTTAAAGCATTACTATAGTTAATTACGAAATTTCGTTCAATTCCTTATCGGCTCTACGGAAATAGCTCTGAGGATGTTTGCAGACCGGACAAATTTTAGGAGCGTTTTTGCCAATGTGAAGGTAACCGCAATTGCCACACTTCCACACAACGACTTCATCAGAAATAAATACTTCATTCTTTTCAAGTTTTTCTAAGAGTCTTAAATATCTAGCTTCGTGTGTTTTTTCAATGGAAGCAACACCATCCATTTGATTAGCAATTTCAATAAAGCCTTCCTTGCGAGCAGTATCAGCGAATTCTTTATACATCGTTGTCCATTCGTAATGCTCTCCTTCAGCAGCATCTTTTAAATTTGCTGCAGTATCACCAACTAGACCTAAAGCCTTATACCACAATTCTGCATGTTCTTTCTCATTGCCTGCTGTCTCTAAAAACAATTCTGCAAATTGATTGTAACCTTCTTTTTTGGCTACCGATGCATAGTAGGTATACTTGTTTCTAGCTTTTGATTCGCCTTCAAATGCCGTCATTAAATTTTTTTCAGTCTGACTTCCTTTTAGTTCCATATCTATATCTTTCCTCCTTTGGATTCATTAATGTAATTATACCTTAATAAAATTAAACAAGTAAAATAATACGCTACAATTTTTATACCGTCACAAAGTAAAAGAGAAAACTCGAAGCCAAGAAAATAAATACTGTGGCATTCAGAAGAGGCTTATATATTCTTTTAAAAATATTGATAGTGCCTGTGGAACACATATCGTTGGCTTTTCCTAACAGATAGCCTATCGGCAAAATTATAGGAACGATGTATCTAAAGTCCATGCTACAGCCATATGGCATACTGATTTGGAAATACACGTACATCAAAATACAACCGAGAGTAAGATAGAGTGAAAAAGTTCCATCGCGACCAAATTTTGGGCGCTTTATCAATTGATAAATAAGATAGGCAATAAATAAAAACCAAAGAAGGAAAATAGCAAGAACAGCAATAGCTGCAATTCCACCCCCGGCACTATAGGAAAATTCTCCAAATATTGATGAACGCAAAGCGTAAGATAATATGCAATAATCCTGCCACGATGAGCAGAAAATGTAAGTCGAATTAAATAATTCGCTGAAATCAATAGGAACAATGAATCGCTTAAAAATGTTGTAAGCATTATTTTCATAGATTGCTCCTGCATTTTTCGAATTGTAGTAATCTATGCTGTCTGGCTTATTAGCTAGCACCCAATCTTTAGTTCCGGTAAACAGTGCCGCATTCAATCGAGAAAAGACAAAATTCCACGGCAGTCCGTAAACATAGTGAGTATAGAATTGAAACCACAATCCCAAAGGAGCACATATTAATAAGAATATTACATATTGAAAAATAAGGTGTTTCAAAGGAAGACTATTAGTTTTTTTCTGAATGCTCTTAACAAGCTCGATAATAAATGCTATAGCAATTCCAAAGCAAATAACCACCGCCGACATTTTGGACATCATCGCTAAGCCAATAAATAATGCGGTCATAATTATATTGATATAGCTTTTCTTAACAAAATACCATCGACAGAAAAAATATAGAGCTAGTATCGATAAGGCAAGGGCTAGAGAATCATTATTAAGTTGCCCAGACAATTGTATCAAGCGAGGAAACAAAGCTACAAAGGCACTTGCCATGAGTTTAGAACTATGGCTGAGTTTGCTCATCAGCACTATTTTAACCATAAATACTGAAGAAATTAGCATATAGAAACACGAAAGAATCTGACACGCCGAATATAAGTTCTCCGGCGAAGATGTCAATGATTCTATCGGACAAAAGAACTCAAAAAAATGCATAAATCCCGCTTGGAATATAGCATTCAGTGGCGGATGATAAAACTGGTAAATCGTATCAATAGTGATATTGTGATCTGGAAAGGTGCCTGTCAAATAGAACGATAGAGCATAATCGTAATGACTATCGTGGTTGGTAGACCATGTATCGTGCTGACGCACATCACCAGGAGTATATAGAATATATGTCAAATGGATAGCGAAAGAAAGAAGAATAATAATGAATATTTTTGTTTCAAAAGTCATTTGATGCCGTTGATGCATCACATAAGCATAGATACCTATTGCTAAAAACATCAAAGCGCCAAAAAATTTAGCCGGTTCAACATTGAATTCAGTCTCGGAAACAAAAGTGTATGGAACGACAAAAATATAAGAAGCAATGATAAAAATAAACGCGATGACAAGAAGAAAAATCTGATAGACAATCCTTTCGTTTTTAACATCTCTACTCGAGAGTTGCATTGTCGTTTTCATTCTAAAATCTATCCTTTCTTTGTTTCGTGATAGTCTTGTTCCGTATTGACTTTCCAAACATCCGCATGATCCTTTTTTCCACTTAGATAATCGTCAACCGCCGTCATTGCTGTAATCATTGAATGATCCATATTGTTGTAGCGATGTTGACCATTTCTTCCTAAGCAGTATAGATTTTCTATTGAATCCAAATATTTTCTAATAATGTCAAATTCAGAATATGATCCAAAATATGCTGGGTAAGCCTTTTTAACTTTGATTCGGCACGCATCTAAAACATTGTCCTTAGATTCAATAATCCCCATCGAAACTAGTTCAGAAACAGCAAAATCAATAAACTTCTTATCTGAACTATTCCACATTTTATCGCCTTCCGAACAAAAATATTCCAAACCAATCCACACTGTATGCAACGGATCTTTTACCATGTAAGGAGACCAGTTATTGAAAATCTGAATACGCCCCATTCGAACACTTCTCTCCTGAACATAAATCCAATTATCAGGAACTATATTCTGAAGAGTCTTAATCTTGGTTTTGTTCTTTATCTTTAATTTATCAAGTAAAAGACCAACTGTAATAAAATCTCTATACGGAAGAGAAATAGCCGCCTGATATATTTTAGAAGGAACATTTTTTTCTCCGAGTGAACTAATTAAATCCTTTATCGGCATTGTTGAAAATACTTCATCGCAGTCATAAGAACTACCATCTGATGTGAAAATTTTGTTTATCTTTCCATCGAGGAATTCCATTTTATTAACTTCAGCTTTGTATATTATTTTTCCACCCATCTTAACTATTTCATCAGCCATTTTTTCATATAGTTGTCCTGGCCCACGCTTAGGATATTCAAATTGATCAATCAATGAAGTCTCAACCTTAGACTTATTCTTTCTAAATGGCTTCAAAATAGCATTAAGGATTGTTTTACCTAAAGATAATCCTTTAACGCGTTGTGCTCCCCAATCAGCTGCGAGTTTTGAGGGATGGACACCCCAGAGTTTTTCAGTATAGTCTTCAAAAAAAAGTGAATACAATTTCTTACCAAATCTATTCACATAAAAATCTTCCAAAGAATTTTCCTTGCGTTTAAACAAACAAGAATGCAAATATCCAAAGCCCGAACTCATCGTTCGACAAAATCCCATATTTATAAAGGTTTGAGGTTTCAAACTTATTGGATAATCAAAAAACTTCTTCAAAAAATAGATGCGCGAAACTCGGTGTCGAATCAACATAACATCTTCGCTTTTCTCGGGATCTGGTCCCCCTTTAGCAAATTCTTTTTGGCTATTTAATATCTTGTCATCGAAACTAGGTTCTCCTTGAATTGGCATCAATTCTTCCCACAATTGATTGACTTTATCACTTTTGGTAAAGAAGCGATGACCACCGATGTCCATTCTGTTTCCTTTGTATTCAAAAGTCCGCGATATTCCACCGACAAAATCCTCGGTCTCAAGTATTATGGGTTTAATATCGCTCTTTTTTAATAACTCATATGCAGCCGTTAGTCCAGCTGGTCCCGCGCCGATAATAACAACAGATTTCTTCGTCATATTTATCTCCTTGATATATTTGTTCACTTCGCAATGATTTAATTATATCACAAAGACTGCACTTCCATATGGTGTGCTTTTGTTTTTTTTTATATGGATCTTACTTTCTAAAACTCTAGCTCATAAATATTATCTTGAAGCAATAATATTCCATTCGAAAAATTCTATATATTCCTTGATTGCACAACGACCATAATCATATTGCAATTTAGAAACGGAAAGAAAATCATCATTAAGTCCTATTTTACCGTGAGAAACTCCATCGCAATCTTCGTATTGCCCAAAAGCAATTGTCACTTTTTTCCGGCACTGATATCGAATTACCATTTAAAACTTTTTTCATCATCTATTTGATAACTTCCCGAGGAAAAAGTTTAAATTAAACTGAATTTCAAAAAAACATTCAATAATACTACTGAATGTTTTTAATTTCCAAAATCTAATTTGAGATTAAATTAGACAATTTAATCTCTCTTTCTACTTATTTTTACTCTCAATTTTTTTCTTTTCGTAAAAGAAATCAAAATATATAGGAAATGATAAGCAAAAGAGACAGCCAATCGCAACTAAGACATAGAAAATATCCATTAAAATGGTAAATAGTTCCTTCATCGTTGAAGAATCTGACAAAACGGTATTGATAGCTTGCAACACAATCAAAATAAACACAGCGCAAACGAGTGAAATAATTAAATTAATGTTCCAACCTCTAATCATATTTTTCTTTTTGATGGACCAAAAGAAAGAAAAGATGCAAGTTATAAATTCAAGCATAACGACAGGTAAAATATACGGCATAGCAATCTCGTTGTTATTTGAAAAATAAAAAATCAAAAAAGCGACAAGAATTAAAATAAAGGCAAAGATACAAGATGAATTTTTAATGATTTTAGTTTTCATACTTGATTAACTCCTAACTAATATAGTTTACTACATATATCTTCATTAGTAAATTAGATAAAATAAAACAAAAAAGCATCGCCACAACGATGCTCATATCTTTCTTGGTAGCGGGGGCAAGATTCGAACTTACGGCCTCCGGGTTATGAGCCCGACGAGCTACCACTGCTCTACCCCGCGATGTCTAAATAATAGTTATAGCATTACTGCTACGATATAGATAATAGCATATAGCAATTTGAATATCAAGCGTTAAACACTATATAAAAACTACTTTAAATTACGCTTAATTGCTGATTTTTAGATATATTTTACAAAGATTCTTCAAAATGTCTTTTTATCAGAACAATTGAACTGTCGTTTGATACCAATCTTAGTCTCCAAATGGAAAATGTATAATTTTTTTGTTATATATAGCAAAAAAAGACTATTTTTTTGCAACATATTTGATATTTGTCTTTTATACTAGAAAGTGTAGTAGTAGAATGTCTTTATAACATTTTGTTAGAAATGGAGGGGAACCATGATCGTTATTACAGGCGCAAGCGCTACCGGAAAGACTGAAACAGCAAGAGTGATTAAAACACTGTACGGAATTCAGAAAGTTGTTACTCATACTACGCGTCCTATGCGATTAGGGGAAATCGCTGATGTTGATTATCACTACGTCACCAAAGAACAGTTTCTCAAATTGAAAGCTGAAAATAAATTTGTCGAGACAACCGAATATAATAACAATTACTATGGAACGTCGAAAGCCGAGATAGCTCCCAATAAAATCGTTATTGTCGAAACGTCCGGAGCCAAAGTCTTTTTAGGATTAAATGATCCTTCCATTGTGGTATTCAGACTTTTAGCCTCAAAAAAGCTAAGGCACTCGAGAATGTTAGAAAGAGGTGATTCTTTAGAATCAATTAAATCGCGATTAACCAATGATGTTACTTGTTTCGATGATTCAGCCTTAAAAGATCCGCGCATAATTGATATTCAGACCGCCCACTCAACGATAGAAGAAGTAGCAAAGCAAATCTATGAAAAATACCAAGAAGAAATATCCAAACTCGATAAAAAGAATTAAAGAGATTCAAAAAAATTGTATAGCAATGAAATATTAATCATTTCTATACAATTTTTTTATTGAAAATATTTCTTATCGCTTGAGCAAAGATTTATATAATTCGATATATTTATCAACTTGTTTGTCCCAAGAAAAGTCCATCTTCATGGCATTCTCAATCAGGGGATTCAATTTCTTTTCGCCATACATGTTGCAAACATATCCAATTGAATAATCAAAGCAATTCTCATCCCAATTATCAAAGGCGAAACCCGTAGCATTTTCGCGATGATCGTAAAACGAAAAAACCGTATCACTCAATCCTCCAACTTTACTTACAATCGGTAAGCACCCGTAGTGCATCGCAATAATTTGTCCCAAACCACAGGGCTCAAAACGCGAGGGCATAAGGAAAAAATCAGAACCTGCATAAATCAAGTGGGCTAACTTATTATTATATCCGATATATACTTTAACGCTTTCGGGAAAATTCTTTGCATACCATTCAAGGCTCTGTTCCAAATCCCATTCTCCCTGTCCCAGAATAACTATTTTTCCTCGATTCTCGATTATTTCGGGAATAACGCGAAGAATACGATCAATGCCCTTTTGCGATGTCAGTCTAGTTACCACTCCAAAAACAGGCTGACCAGAATTGGGATGAGTGAATCCCATATGGCGCAGAAGTGCAACCTTATTTGCCTTCTTTCCAGTCTTATAGTTATTTATATCGTATGTCTTTTCAATCAATTCATCCTTTTCAGGACAAAATTCATCATAGTCAAGGCCATTGACAATACCATATAAATCTGAATGTCTTCCGGCAATAACACTCCCAATTCCATTAAATGACACCTTGTCCGCCATCAATTCCTTGGCGTGTGTCTTACTAACTGTCGTAACAGCATCGCAAGTCGAAATTCCCGCCTTTAGCATTGAAACCATACCATTAAATCTAATTAATCCACTGCCGTAATATACGCTGGCCAAATTAGTCAAATCGCCTAGTTGCATCGGATTGAAATATCCTTGAAAAGCCGGATTGTGAATCGTGATCACCGAACGAAATTTCAAGCCAGCATCAGCTAACATCAAAGGAACTAATCCAGCGTGCCAATCGTGAGCATGAACAATGTCTGGATTAAATCTCTTGTGGATGATGGCCTTTTTGACCGCCAAGGAAAAGAAAGCAAATCGCTCTGCATCATCATCGTAACCATAGATTCCCTCGCGTCCAAAATACTGATCGGATTCTACGAAATAAAAATCCACGCCATCGCGCTGGTCATAAAGAATATTGGCGTGAGTCATCCGCCATCCTTGAGCTACATCAAAAGCATCAAACCATTGATAATTATCAGGTGTTTTTTTCACCTGGCGATAGAACGGTAAAAAGACACTCACCTTGTGACCCTTACGAACCAAGGCTTTAGAAAGCCCCCAAATCACATCGGCTAATCCGCCAGTTTTAACAAAAGGCGAAGATTCTCCGGCAACAAAAATAATTCTCATCTTACACAATATCCCCTCTTCTAATAAATTGTGGCTTATCTTTCTCTCCCACTAAATCCTTCTCGTGAAGAATTCTCGCTTCTTTATCGCAAACAACATTTTTTAAGTGAGTGTTTTCCGAGATATATGAGCCAGAGAGAATAACGCAATTTTCTACCTCCGCTCCTTCCTCGATAATAACATCGCGGGCGAGTACAGAATTCTTAACTTTTCCTTTGACAATACATCCATTAGCAATAAATGATGAGGTGACATCAGAATCGATTCCATATTTAGCTGGAGGGGTGTCATATGTCTTAGTATAAACTTCCCAACTTGAATTAAACAATTCAGTAAAAATATCATAATTTAGCAATTCCAAAGAATATTTAAAATAATTTTCAATCGTATCAAAGCAGCGAATATATCCTTTGTGCTCATAAGTGTATATCGGCATATCTTTAGTGAGCATTTTGAGCGTATCGCGAAGATTGAGAAAAGATGAAGTTTTGTGAGCCACCTGAAGAATCCCCTTCAGGACCTCTTTGTCAATAATATAGGTCTGCATTGATATATTCAACTTGTCTTCTATTCCTTGATTTTTATTCAAGTCGCGAAGAAATCCGCGCTCATCAATAGTTGCGATATCTTCACCGATAAATGTCGATTTAGCATCATCAAGTTTGTGATAAATAACAGAGATGCGATGATGATTTTTGACATGATCCTCAATCAGTGGTCGAAAATCAATTTGATATATTATATGCGAGGGAACAATGACCACGACATCGCCAACCGTATCTTTCAAATACCAAGAATTCTCCAATAGATTATTTACATCATGATTGTAGCCCTTGGTGTTAGCAAAGGGCTCATCGTAAAGCATAGTCAACCCACCAATCTTCGTATTCTCATTCCAGGCGTGACCGGAGCCAATGTGTTGAATAATTGAACGCAAATGTTTTTCAACCAAGATTGCTTGTTTATCAATGCCTGAATTAGAAAAGTTTGAAAGTGGAAAATCCATGAAGGCATATCTTCCTAAAAATGATGTCGATGAAACCGAACGCGTAATATTTAATTCGCCCAATTTTGGTGAATTATGTAAATTTAATAAGCCAATAACTTTTGTCATTTTAATTCTCCTTAATTGTTAACTAATAAAACCTTATCGCTCGACTTTTTTACAACATGGTTATCCGCAATAACTAATTGAGGACCAACAATAGCCTTTCGAATATGCGAACCGGATTTAATAATCGTATTCGGCATAATAACGCTGTCCTCAACCAAAGCCCCCTTTTCAATTGTCACTTCATTAAAAATGATTGAATGGCTGACATTGCCTAAAATAATAGCTCCTTGGTTAACGATAGAATCTCTAACTTGGGCCTTAGGTCCAATATATTGTGGAGTTGAGCGAGTATCTGCAGAAAGAATTTTAAATTCGTTATCATATATATCAAGTGAAACATTGTCATCAAGTAAATCCATATTGGCTTCCCAAAGTGAATCAATCGTACCGACATCTTTCCAATATCCCGAAAAGGGATAAGCATAAACGCTCTTTTTTTCGTCGAGCATCTGAGGAATAATATCCTTGCCAAAATCATGACTAGATTTAGTATTCTTATGATCCTTAATCAATTCGCTTCGCAATGTCTTATAATCAAAGATATAAATACCCATCGATGCTAGTGTTGACTCAGGCTTATTTGGCTTTTCCGCGAAGGAAACAATCTGTCCTTTTTCATCGGCTTTCATAATTCCGAATCGTTTAGCTTCTTCCAAAGTAACATTCAGGCAAGCCACTGTTAAATTGGATTTTTTCTCCTTGTGAAACTCAAGCAACTTCGAATAATCCATTTTATATATGTGGTCGCCTGAGAGAATGAGAACATAATCAGCGTTCGATCTATCTAAAAAATCAATGTTGTGATAAATGGCATCCGCTGTCCCCATATACCAGTTAGCACCTTCCTCAGTTTGCCGCGGAGGTAAATTGGTCGTGACCGATTTGTTGCCATCAATTCCCCAATTAGATCCGTTCGAAATATAAGTATTTAAGGCCACCGACTCATATTGAGTTAATACCCCAACCGTATCGATCCCCGAATTTGCACAATTAGATAGAGGAAAGTCAATAATCCGATATTTCCCTCCAAAGAAAACGGCAGGCTTCGCTAACTTTTTAGTTAAACTTTTTAGCCTTGTACCTTTTCCACCTGCAAGAATCATACCAACTACTTTGCCACTTGACATGAATAAACCTCCTTTGTGCAAATAGAATTATTAAAAAATTTAATATGGAATAATGCCATTCCCTTTTTCTTCTGAAGCAAAAGAAACTTCGCCAGAAAAAGCTGATTCAATAGCGGATACGCCTTGATGTAAAGCAATCAGCGCCTCTGCCTCAGATTCCAAAATATTGTGCGGTATTTTCTCATTTAAAGAATGCACAAGTTTCATCTGAAAACCATCGATAAAAATAGTTAATTTATGACCGATAACCATCACCACCAAATCGCATTTAACAAATTGATAAAAAGTTGAAAGAGCATTAGCCACCCGCTGATCAATAATTAAATATATATCTTGCCCCAATGAAGTGTAGCAAACAAAGGAAGCAAGCTTTAAAATATCACCAAAGCCATATTGCTTAATAGGAAGGCCATCGTATTGCTTGATGCTTGGTTCCCCAAAGGTTCGCAATTGAACAAATCCGTGTGAGCGTGTTTTAGTTAAATCCGCCGAAATCATAAAAGCGTCACGCTTTTTCCCATCGCGAACATATTTATATTGAATTCCATCCCAAGAAAACATCGGAGTCGACAATTGATAATTCTGCATCTTGCTCGGCTCATATATTGAGAGAAGTTCCATTGTTTTGTTCAATTCCTCTTCGCTTATATTAGCTTCTTTGTTACACGATAAAGTAATGCCATTAATTTTTGCTTCCTCAACTAAAAACTTGAAATATTCATTCTTATACTTTTTTTGCAAACGTTGCGTATGAAAGAAATGATAAATGAAAGCAGCAGCAACAGCGACAGCTAATACAATAATGGCAATGACAAAGCGCATTAAATTATCAAAATGGCCAAAGTCGAAGAAAGCCCCGTGCAAATCAGGATAAGCCAAAAATTTAAAAAAAGACCATTGATTCAACGGATAGAAAGAAAAGTCTTGATATCCATAAGCCGAAGCATATAAAAAAACATAAATTAACCACAGCAAAACAACACCAATACCAATTAGAATTGACTCAATAATGTTTCTTCGATGATAAGAATTTCTTAAATGAATCAGTGCATTCGATTGTGAAATTACATTTTTTGCCATACATATATTCTTTCTTTTTCTACTTTAATTATACATCTTTTGAATGTTGCGTTCCACACAATAACATATAATCGCCAATATTCTATTCGTGATGAATTTGGCATCGTGGGAAATCTTTGTGATATGCCTCTTTCATCTCATACATTCGACTATCAGAAATAATATATACATCGTGACCAGTGTAATCCTTATTTTCTTGTGTTGAAGCGTATCCATA